>QGUH01000206.1 GCA_003242355.1 Pseudomonadota bacterium | reverse complement strand
TCTTCTTAGTTATTTTTGCTTTTTTTTTTTTTAATTATCACGGCCCCCCCAAAATCTCCCCCTCTCTATTTGTCCGCAGCGTCAGAATGTGTATAAGAGACAGGCGCCCGCTCGAGTACGGCATGCCGCCTGCGGCGGGGTTCGGCATGGGGATCGACCGGCTGGTGATGGCGCTCGCCAACCAGCCCTCGATCCGCGACGTCATCGCCTTTCCCTTGCTGCGCCCCGAAGAAGGATGACCGCCCCCGAGCGCATCGCCGTCACCGGAGAGGCTCCCTCGCTGTTCGATCGCGTTTGGGCCGCTCTCGGAACGCCGGGTCGTATCGGCTTCGGGGTGGTTCTGGGGGTGCTCGTCGTCTGGCTCCTCGTGCTCGGGATACGACGGCTCGGTCGCGGCGGCCGACGGAGCTTGCTCATCGGCATCACGGGGTTCTCCTTCCTCGGCCTGCTCTTGCTCGGCGCCTTCGCATTTCGATTGCCCGAGCAGCGGGGGAGCTACTTCGTGCTGTGGCACCAGATCGTGCGCGTCGGAGCCGTGCTTTCGGGCGTCGGGTTCGTGGTCGGGACCATGGCGCTCGCGGTGCCGTGGGTGCTCGATCGGGTCGAAGGACGCGGGTTCGTCTCGTTCGTCGCGGCCCGGCACGTGCGCGCCCACAAGAGCGGCTTTCTCACGGTGATCAGCGTGCTGTCGATCGCGGGCGTGGGCGTCAGCTCGTTCGCCCTGTGCGCCGTGGTCGCCATCATGGGGGGCTTCGGCGCCGATCTGAAACGCAAGATCTTGGGCAACAACGCCCACATCCGCATCGAGAGCGTGCAGCCGGGCGGGTTCGAGCACTGGCGCGGCCATTTGGACGACGTGCGCCTGGTGCCCGGGGTACGCGCGGCGACACCGGTCGCGAGCGGCGAGGCCATGGCGTCGAGCGCCACGAACACGGCGGGCGTCATCCTGCGCGGCGTGGATCCCGTGACCATCGGCACGGTGATCGACCTCATCCAGAACATCGAGGTCGGCAAGTTCAAGTACCTCGAGCAGCCGGAGCTCCTGACGAAGCTGCCGCCCGACGAGCCCATCGGCATCGGCCCGGGCGGCGAGATGTACCTCAAGGGGCCCGACATCAAGCCGTACCTCAAGGACCTCGATCCGGACGTGGAGGAGGCGGTCGCGGCGGGTCAGGCCGCTCCCGGTATCATTCTCGGGCGCGAGCTCGCCAAGTCCCTGCACGTGTACGTGGGTGACGAGCTCACGCTCGTCTCCCCGATGGGCGAGCTCGGCCCGATGGGCCTTCTGCCCAACGCGCGGCGCTTTCGCGTAGCCGGCATCTTCTACAGCGGCATGTACGAGTACGATCAGACGCAGGCGTACGTGCTGCTGGAGACCGCTCAGGAGTTCTTCGATCTCGGGCACAAGGTGACGGGTATCGAGGTCAAGGTGGACGACCCCGAGCAGGTTTCCGACGTGCGCCCGCTCGTGGAACAGGCGGTGGCCGACTCGGGCTTGCGCGTGCGCGACTGGAAGGAGCTGAACAAGAACCTGTTCAGCGCGCTCAAGCTCGAAAAGATCGCGACGTTCATCATCCTGTCGCTCGCCATCCTCGTCGCGAGCTTCTGCATCATCTGCACGCTGCTCTTGATGGTGACGGAGAAGAGCAAAGAAATCGCAATCCTGAAGGCCATCGGCGCGACCGATCGCGGCATCCTCCGCATCTTCATGATCGAGGGCATGATGATCGGCGGCATCGGCACGGTGTTCGGCATCGCGACCGGGCTCGCGGCGACGCTCGGGCTGCGCTGGTTCGGCGTGCGGCTCGATCCGGACGTCTATTACGTCGATCGACTCCCCATCAACGTAGACCCGCTCGATTTCACGATCGTCGCGGTGAGCGCGCTGCTCATCACGACGCTCGCCACCCTGTATCCGGCGTTCTCGGCGAGCCGGCTCCGCCCCGTCGATGGCATCCGCTACGAGTGAGCTTCATGCGCGCGGACGCTCCGCAGGCGCCCGCTTCGGCGGGCGCACCGCGCGCGTCTCGGCTGCCGGGACTTCGAACCTCAAGGAGACGACGTGACCGAAGCGCTGGTTCTGGTCGAGGATCTGAAGAAGAGCTTTCAGCACGAGGGCAGGACGCTCGAGGTGCTGAAGGGCATCGATCTGAACATCTACCCGAGCCAAATCCTCGCGATCGTGGGGCCTTCCGGCGCGGGCAAGAGCACGCTGCTCCACTGCATCGGCACGCTCGACCTGCCGACCTCGGGGCGCATTCGGCTCGCGGGGGAGGAGCTCACCACGATGAGCTCGGCGCGCCTCGCCGCGGTGCGGAACCGGACGATCGGCTTCGTGTTTCAGTTCCACCACCTCCTGCCGGAGTTCACCGCGCTCGAGAACGTGATGCTCCCGGGACTCATCCAGGGACGGCCGCGGCGCGAGATGGAGCGCCGGGCGATGGCGTTGCTCGACGAGGTGGGGCTCTCGCACCGCACCACGCATCGGCCCGGCGAGCTGTCCGGCGGCGAGCAGCAGCGGGTCGCGATTGCGCGCGCGCTCGCGCTGGATCCGAAGCTTTTGCTCGCCGACGAGCCCACGGGCAACCTCGACACGGCGACGAGCGACGCCATCCACGACCTCTTCTTCCAGATCAACCGCGAGCACGGGACGACCATCGTCGTCGTCACGCACAACGCGACGTTCGCCGAGCGCATGCCGCGCGTCGTGCGCATGCGCGACGGTCGCGTCGAACGAGACGAGATCCGCTCCGAGGCGTTTTCCACTGCGGCCTCGGCAGCGGCGCCCCCGGCCTGAGATCGCGTTCGAGGTGAGCGGCGGAGCCCATGCGGCCCATCGAGCACGTCGCCCTGCAGGCCCCCGCGGGCGGCCGGGGGCCGGGGTTCGGGGTGGCCGTCTCCGCGCCGGGCTCCGCGTTCTTTCCGGCGCTCGGGCTCGCGGGCGTGCTCGGTGCCGTTGCCGGCGCGCTGCTGGGGCTCGCCCAGCTTCCGTTCGTCCGCGTTCCGCCACGCGGCGCGCTCGTGTTCTGGATCGGCGTGGGGGTCGCTCTCGGCGTGCTGCTCGCCGTCGATCTCGGCGCTTTCCAGAAGCTCCGGGGACCGCACGCACGGCTCGCGATGGCGACGCTCGCCGCGAGCGGCGTGGGAGGGCTCGCTCTGGGCGGCCTGCTCGCGGCGTTGCAGCCGGCGCGCGACGGCACGTTTCGGCTCGGCGCGCTCGGCGCGCGCCAACGACTGCTCCTCGCGCTCGGGCTCGTCGCCGGGAGCTTGATCGGCGCGACGCTGGAAGCGAGCGCGCGGTGGCTCGTGACCTACCCGAGCGCGCAGAGGGCGCTCGTCGGGGCGTCGTGGCTCGCGGCGAGCATCGCCGTTCGGCTCGGGCTCGGAGCGCTCCCGCGTTTCCGGCGTGCCGGGAGCGTGGCGGGCGCGTGGGCGGCGATCGTCCTCGCGGGCGCACTGCGCGGTTTCCTCGCGACGCCCGAGGAGCATTCCCGGTTCTCGCGCATGGTTCAGGTCGAATACGTGACGCAGGCGCTGCGCGTGCTCACGGACGTCGACCTCGACGGGGCCTCGGCGTTGCTCGGCGGAGGCGACTGCGCTCCGTTCGATCCGGCCGTTTCGCCGCGCGCCAAGGAGATCCCCGGCAACGGGATCGACGACAACTGCAGCTTCGGCGACGCACCCGCCGTGCCGCTGCGCAGTCGCGAGGTCGTGCAGGAGCCGCTCGCTCCGCCGCCCGTGAACGTGCTCCTCGTCACCGTCGATGCGTTGCGCGCGGACCACACCACGCCGTACGGCTACGCGCGCGACACGACCCCCAACCTGGCGCGCTTCGCGCGAACGGCGCTCCGCTTCGAGAACGCCTATTCGCCCGGCGGCTGGACGACCCTATCGGTGGCCGCGATGTTCGCTGGCGTGTACCCGCGGAAACTCACCTGGAAGAACGAGCCGTTCCGGGATCCGTTGCGATCGCAGATGGTCATGGTCACCCTGCCCGTCGACGACGGGCGGTGGATGCTCCCCACGGCGCTGCGCGCCCGCGGGATGCGCGCCGTCGCGATCCTGAGCCACGATCATTTGCTCCTTCAAGCGCGCAAGCGCGGCTGGGATCGGTGGGAAGCGATGCGGAGCCCGAGTGTCCCGGGAGATACGGCCGTCACGGACCTTGCGCTCGAAACCCTCGCCGAGCTCGGTCCGGATCCGTTTTTCCTCTGGGTTCACTACTACAATCCCCACGAGCCGTCCTCGCGTTACCCGAACGCGCCGGTGTGGGGGGAAACGATGGTGGATCGCTACGACCACGAGATCGCCGCGACGGACATCGAGATCGGGCGCTTGCTCGAAGCCGTCGAGCAGCGCGCGGGGCGGCCCACCGCCGTTTTGCTCGGCTCGGATCACGGCGAGATCCTCTTCGAGAGCACGCAGGGACACGGAGTGGACGTGCTCGAGGACAGCACGCGCATTCCTCTGCTCTTGCGGGAGCCGGGTACGGTGCCGGCCGTGATCGACACGCCCGTGAGTCTCATCGACGTGGCTCCGACCGTGCTCGCGCTCACGGGGACGCCCGTGCCTCCCGGGCTCGATGGGCAAGACCTACGCCGGGTGCGCGGCGACCGCGCCGTAGTGAGCGATCTCTGGCGGCTCGACGGGAGCTCGAAGGCGTACATCGATCAGATCGCGGTGATCAACCGCACGCACCGGCTCGTCTTCGACCGCATCCGCAACGCCTCCCTGCTCGTGCGCGCGCGCGATCTCGGGCGCCCGCCGACGGAGCTGCATCTCGCCGAAGCGCCGTCGCTGCTGCGCGAGACGTTGGGGCGCTACCTGGATTACGGCGTGGGGCCGTGAGCCCGGGCGCTGGGGATCAGAGCGGCGCGAGGTGCACGCGGGTGCCGACCGAAGCCTCGAGCAGACGGCTTGCCGCCTCCGGCAAACGCACGCCGCCCGACTCGTCGATTTCGGCGGTACACGCGACCGCTCGAAAATACGGCGCTTCTGGGAAATCGCCGCCGACGAGGTGGCGCGCCGCGCGCGCGGAGGGCTCGCCGATCGACGCCACCGGTGCCGCCTGCGTCTTGCGGATGACCGTGATCTCCTCGACGGGAGCGACGAAGTGCGGGCCGCCGTCGAACGGATCGATGCGCTCGGCGTAGCGGAACCCGATGCGCCGCAGCAGCTTTTCGACGCCGCGCGTTTGGGCGCCCACCTTGCCGATCACGCCCTGCGCTTCCGGGCTGAGCAGCGTCGCGTAGATGTCGCCGCTCGGGAACAGATCGCGAATGAAGGTCTTGTCCGTGCTCGAGAGCAGATCCGCCTCGGCGTAGCTCATGCCCGTGAAGCGACGCCCGAGGGCCTCCCAGAGGTGACTCGTGCCGTCCGGCTCGAGCGGCGGCATCAGCTCCGCCAGCACCTCCTGCTGGAAGAGGCTCGGATGCATCGCGATGTACAGAAACCGCACGTACGAGATCAAAAGGCCCAGGCGCTCCGGATCCTTGCGGCGCTCGGGGTGCACCACCAAGCCGCCGATTTCCGTCGGGCCGTCGTAGGAGAAACCGATGCGGAGCACGGTGTGGTGGAAGTGGCGATCGAGCGTTTGCGAGTACTTCTCCTCGGAGATCACGTCGAGGTAGATGTACGGCGCGTCCCTTCTGCCGAGCTGCGCGACGATCATCGACGTGCCGACGGCCGAATCCGTCTCGAGGTCGCGGAGCAAGAACACGTACTTTCGTTGGTTCGCCGGGATCTCGCCGCGAAAGCTGCGCTCGGAGTGCTCGAGCAAGCGGCGCACGTGCTCTCGATCGTGCGGCAGGTTGACCGTATTCAGAAACGCGGAGAGGCCGAACAGCTCCTCCTCGTCGTTCGGAACGGCTCCGCGAATCAGGTAGCGGGGCATACCTTCGGATTATCACGGCGCGCCGCTCCCCGGCCCCCGCGTGCACGGAGGCAAAGGGCGGGATCCTCCCACCTCGGCGCAGCACGACGGGTTTCGGCCTGCCGGCCCGCGAGCGAGCGAGACGACGCGGCGGGCATTGCAGAAGCGCCCGTCGGAAGGGGCTCGGAAGCACTCTCCCGGATTGAGCTTCGTTCTTCACTCCCGGGTCCGGGAGCCGGTGCGTGAGGTTTCGTGATAAGGGGGCGCTCCCGTGTCCCCCGTTTGGTCTTTCCCCCGCGCCGACGCCCTGCCTCCGTATGCGTTCGTCGTGACGGATGCCGTCAAGGCGAAGGTGATCGCCGCCGGCGCCGACCTCATCGATCTCGGGCTGGGCAACCCCGATCATCCCACGCCGCCCGAGATCGTGGCGCGCCTGCACGAGGCGGCCGACGTGGGCAAGAACCACCGGTACCACCCGGGGCGCGGCTTGCCGCCGCTGCGCGAAGCGGCCGCACGCTGGTACGCGCGCCGCTACCGCGCGGCGTTCGATCCGGAGCGCGAGGTCATCGTCACGATGGGCGCCAAAGAGGGCATGAGCCACCTCTGCCTGGCGATCCTCGCCGGGGGCGACGGGGCAATCGCCCCGGCTCCTTTTTCCCCGATTCACGCGCGCGCTCCCCGCATCCCGGGCCCCTCGGGCGGAACGACCGATTCTTGGG
>QGUH01000205.1 GCA_003242355.1 Pseudomonadota bacterium | reverse complement strand
CTCGTGAACAGCGCATTAGCTGGGCATACGGGCAGACAAAGCTCGAAAATAGCGCCGTGACGCGTGAGGATGCAGTGCGTGCCGTCGACTCCAAGCCCAAGGGCTAGTCTGCACGTGACGCACTCGCCTCTCCTCTGTTCCGAGTCGGACAAGGCCCGCCTCGAGAACGAGAATGCGGTCGAGCAACTCGACCTGAGTTCGCACCTCGTCAACACGCACGAGATAACGGAACTCAGGGGATCGCATATTCTCGAGCTACACACAAACTCGCAATTCAACACATCTATCCATGCGGCGGGCAATATCGTTCGGCGCGGGATCATGTCGTCATCACGAACAGCCCTCACCAGGTGCCCGAAGCTGCTCTGGTACCATCCCTTGTACGGGATGCGATTCGATGGGTCAACGAGTCTCAACGTCCTCCCCTCGAACGAGCTGCGTTCGCGCTGTGGCGCTTCAATTGGATTCACCCCTTCCGGGGCGGCAATGGTCGCACGTCACGGGCAGTCGCATATTCGATAGTCTGTATGTCGGAAAGGACCATGCTCCCGGGCGAACCCGTAATGCCCGATCTTATATGCGATAGGCGCAACGAATATATTGCCGCACTCCGCGACGTCGACGCTTCTGCATTGCGAGATCCGCACAACCCCGATTTCTCTCCCATGACCAAGTTCCTGCGCGAAATACTCACGACGCAGCTTGCAAGCGCCATAAATAGACTTTCTGGCATTTCGAACCATTGAACCCGATGGCGTCCTTGCTGTCGCGTCGGCTGCCGGTGCTTGCTTCGTGACCGTGCACGAGGACGCTGGAGCCGAGCCGTGCCACACGTAGACCGTGTGTCTGATTTCAACACACAAATTCGGCCGGTACACTCGTACGATTGCGCCCCAAATCCTCCAGCACACTGGGGCTGGTTCGCAGAATCGCGTCCTCCTCCCCGCGGTTCACGGGCGGTATCGGACGGCACCATGGCGCCCGAAGCCGCGTAGCTCACCAGTCGAACTTGCTTGGGCGACCTGTGCACGAGCGTTGGACGTTGCCAACAACTCGGTGTGCGTGTGACTTCGCGCGCAATGCGACGCGCACCGCGTCACGCGCAGCAGGCTCACGGGCCAAGAGCCACCTGAGCGTCCGCTAGCGAACGCGCTAAACTAGGCCTGAGACGACGGCTCGCGGGCGGACGGGTTCCGCCCGCTGAGCGTCGTCGGCTCTTTCTGATCGCGAACGGTGTTGCGTGAACGGCGTCGACGGACGCCGCGAAGATCCCGACGCCGTTCGCCGCGACCCCGCAGGTGATCCCGGGCTCAATCCGAACGAGCAGCAGGCTCGTTCTGAGCCGTCGCCGGATGGAGTCGTTCCCCTCACGCGACCCCCGAACCGCGGGACGCACTACCGAGGGTCGACCACGTGCCCGACGAAGAGCACCGCCTCACTCACGTCACGCAAGAAGAACACGAACGGCCGATCGATCCTTACCGGGATAGGTTGGGCCAGCACGCGCGCCCCGGAGACGACACCGAGGAACGCCGTGGCCGCGGCCGCCTCCGTCCCTTCCTCGTCGAGAACCAACCGCGCTTGGTGCAACGCATCGTTGACGAAGATCCCATTTCCAATGAGCGGAAACTCGGCCATCCCTGGGTGGAAGGCCCGCGTCATCCCCGCTTCGATCAGCTCCTGCTTCAAGGAGACCTCCGCAGTGATCTCGAAGCTCGGCAGCCAAATATCGAGATAGGCGCCCTTGAGCCCAGAGATCATGGTCTCGACGGTGCGGGCATCGAGCGTCTCGACGAACTTCGCGAACGTGCCAGCATCGGGCACGAGAAACACCATCTCGAGCTGCTTCTGGGCATAAGGCAGGCTCACGGCGATGTAGCCGTCTCCGCTCGCGTAGCGGCCCCGCATCATCGGGCCATGCATGGTCGGCACGTCGACGCGGGCACCATCGAGCGTCGTGAAAGGCAACGATCTCGTTTCCGATTTGGAGAACACGTGCTCCCAACGCCCCCTGAAGTAGAGCGCGTTGGTCAGCACGAACACGGTGTTCCGGTCGACTCTGCCCTCAACGAGCAGCTCCCGAATGAGCCCTCCGGTGTCGTTCCTCACCTTGTCGTTGATGGCTCGTCGTGCCCCCTCCGGGTCGCTGTCGAACGCCGCGAGATGCATCCCGGAGTCGTAGCTCCGCGCGAGCGTCTCCAAGAACGCCTGCGCTGGCGTCAGATCGCGACGCATCCAAAAATCGTTGGCGACTCGCAGCGTCTGACCGCTCGAGCGTTCCGTCGCTTCGCAATTGCGCGACTCCAACAACCGCCCCAACGCGTTGTGCGCATCGTGCAGACGCTCCCCCGTTTGCGAGAACTTCAGCGCCGCCCTTATCTCTGCCAGCGTTTGCCCCACGGCGCCAGCGCTCAGCATCGCGCACGCAACCGCAATGCTGTACGGCGAGTACACGAAGTTCTGGTCACCCGTCCGCGCCTGACCGTAAAAGCTCCACGCGAACTCCCCCAAATCGCGAATCGCCCGCTCCTCGGCACCGCTCGCCGGCACTACCCGCGCAACGTCACTCCGAAGCGCCCACGCCACACTCTTCGGAGGCTGTAGAACACTCTCCGGGCGATCCGGAACATGCGCCGCCGTGCTCTCCGGGCGCTCCGGGCGTCCCGCAACCTCCGGCTCCTTCCCGCGCGACGAGCACGCCAACGGGCCGAGCGCCACGAGTGCCACCATCGAGCAACGCGTCGTAACAGCGCTCGCCCGAAGGAGGAATCGTGTACGATGGCGTTCCGTGCTAGCTCTCATTTTCAGCATCCTCGCGTTCGTTGCTAGCTTTACGGTTCTGGTCACAAACATCTACGCCGTGGCAACGCTGGTGGGCCGAACGTGGCGAAGGAGACCCGCCAATGTCCAGCGGCGTGTCCGGCGGTCCAAACTATACCTCGTCATCTCGCCGCTTGCAGGAGCAGGCGTGTCCTTGTTTCAACCCCACGTACACGTCGACTGGCATTCGATGGGGTGCAAGGCCACCTTCCAAGCGATCTTTTGGACGATCCTGCCGTTGATCGCGTTCGCGCGCGCTCGCAAAGCCCTCCGGGCCAGTGATGCACGAAGGGAGGCCGTCGGCAGCCTCCTGTTCGCGAGCGAGCAAGCGCCCATTTCCAATAGGCCAACGTCCGAGCGTTGATACCGTTTTCCGCCGCGAGCTCCGTGGCGGTCAGCCCGTCGTCCCGCCAACGCTCGGTCCGGTTTGCCTCTCCTTCTCGCCCGACCCCACGTCGGGCCGTGTCCGTGCTCTCGTCCGTATTCGATTCAGGGGTCTTCAACGCACGCGACGAGCATGTCGATCAACGGCTCGATGTCTCCGCACGCAATGAAGTGATTCATTGCAGCCAGATACTCCTCCTTGGGGATCTCGACGGGCACTGGCCTTGAGCCCCAGGCGAACGAGACGTGGCGCGGACGGCGACTGCACGTCGCCCGACAAGCGCGGTACCGCTTCGCTCGCGGGCACACGGGAGACGTCGGAAGCATTCCTATTCGCATACCGGGCGACCCACGGACTTTCGACCCCCTGTGGAAACAAGCCACACCAGTCAGCTCTATGAGCTACGAGGGCTCCGTCGTAGTCGCGGACCAGGAGTATTGGTCGAATGAAGAGATCCTCGCAGTATATGATTGACAGCGACGGGACTGATGACCAGGTACACCTCTCCAAGAGCAGCACGCGTGATCGCTCCGCTGTCGACCTTGACTTTCGCAACAGACTCCGTTCTCTTTGAAGAGCAATGATCGGGCATGCCCTGCGGGTGTGGGGCTCGACTGTTTCTGCCCGGCGCTCTCGTACGATATCATCGGAGATAATCTCGGGATTCAGGCTCATCCCGTCTCTGCCACCCGCGCCGCCTGCAGCAACAAGTAGTTTCGTTCTGCCTCGTTCGCGGTGCGGTCGGCAGCGCGCCGGTAGTAGGCGATCGCACCAGCGACGTCGCCCGCGCGCTCCAGGAGATGCCCCCGCGCCGCATCGAGACGGTGACTGTTGGCGAGCCGCGGGTCCTTGGCGAGGTCGTCCAGCGCGGCGAGACCCGCCGATGGGCCTTGGACCATGGCGAGGGCGATGGCGTGGCTGAGGCGGGCCATGGGGGTGGGGTCGAGTTGGAGGAGGAGGGAGTAGAGGGCGAGGATTTGGGGCCAGTCGGTGGTGTCGGTGTTGGGGGCCTCGTCGTGAAGGGCGGCGATGGCGGCTTGGATTTGGTAGGGGCCGGGATGGTTTTGGGAGAGGGCGCGTTCGAGGAGCGCGGTGCCTTCTTCGATGAGAGGGCGCGTCCAGAGGGTGCGGTCTTGGGCGTCGAGGGGGATGAGCTCGCCGTGGGGGCCGGTGCGGGCGGGGCGGCGGGCTTCGGTGAGGAGCATGAGGGCGAGGAGGCCGAGGACTTCGGGGTGGTCGGACCACTCGGCGAGGAGACGAGTGAGGCGAATGGCTTCCGTCGCGAGGTCGATGCGGGTGACGGCGTCGCCGCTCGCGGCGGCGTAGCCTTCGTTGAAGACGAGATAAAGGACGTGGAGGACGACGGGGAGGCGCTGGGCGCGCTCGTCGTGGCTCAGGGGGGTAAAGCCGACGGCGGAGTTTTGGAGAGTTCGTTTGGCGCGACTCAGGCGTTGGGCCATGGTCGCTTCGGGGACGTGGAAGGCGCGCGCGATTTCGGCGGTGGTGAGGCCGCCGAGGGCGCGGAGCGTGAGCGCGGTTTGAGAGGCGACGCTGAGCGCGGGGTGACAGGCGAGGAAGAAGAGGTCGAGGGAGTCGTCGCGCTCGTTCTGGGTTTCGTCGGCGGCGAGGGCGATTTGTTCGTCGGCGGGAACGAGGCTGACGACGAGCTGCTCGCGCAGGCGGCGCGCGGTGTCGGAGCGAATGGCGTCGGTGAGGCGGCGCGTGGCGACGTGAATCAGCCAACCCATGGGGCTCTCCGGGATCCCCGCTCCCGCCCATTGCTGGGCGGCCGCGAGGAGCGCTTCTTGAACGGCATCCTCACATCCCGGAAAGTCGCGGTAACGGCGCACGAGGGTTGCCAACACGCGCGGTGCGAGATCGCGGAGGAGGCGTTGCGTGGTCGCGTCGAGCGCCGGAGACATGGGCACCGTTCTACGGACTTCGGATGCCGTGTCGAGCGCCGGAGACATGAATGGTCGGATCTCCGGCGCTCGCGCCATGGGGTGGTCTTCGATCGGCATGTCGAGCGTTCCGAGCGCGGCTCGTCGGAGCTCCGCCGCTCGTGTTTCCAGACTTTCAAACCTCCGGTGCGCCCACCATCACCTGGCGGACTTCGATAAACATGTTGGGCAGGGCTCCCGCCGCTCGTGCTTTCAGACCTCCGGTGCGCCCGCCATCACTTGGCGAACTTCGATGGGCATGTTGAGAGGGACTCCGCCGGGGCCGGGGGCAGCGGAGGCTTCGGCGGCGATGGCGTAGGCGCGCTCGGGGGAGTCGACGTCGACGATCCAGTAGCCGGCGAGGAATTCCTTGGTTTCGGGGAAGACGCCGTCGGTGATGGGTTTGCCGTCGGCGCCGGCGCGGACACGCTTTGCCTGATCGGGACCGGCGAGGCCTTCGGCGGCGACGAGCTCTCCGGACGCGGTGAGCTTGCGCGCGAAGTTCTTCATGAACGCGATGTGGGCCTGGATGTCTTCTCGGGGCCAGCTCGCGATTTGGTACGGACCGCCGCTCGGAGTGTGCATCATGAGCATGTATTTCATGGTCGTTCCTTCGTTCTCGAGTGGGTGTTCGTTCTCGGGTCGTTCAGTTCGTTTTTGCGTCGGGTTCGCGCGCCTTTGCGTCGGGTTCACGCGTCGGTGTAGGCACGCTCGAGGGTGGCGATGTCGATCTTCTGCATCGTCATGAGCGCCTGGGCGACGCGGCCGCTCTTGGCCGGGTCGGGATCGCTCATCCATTCCATCAGCGCCTTGGGAACGATTTGCCACGAGAGGCCGAAGCGGTCTTCGATCCAGCCGCAGCGGCTCGGCTTGCCGCCGGTGTCGAGAATGCGTTGCCAGAGGGAATCCACCTCTTCTTGCGATTCGCACGACACGAGCAGCGAGATGGCGGGCGTGAACTTGAAGTGGGGGCCGCCGTTGAGGGCGATGAAGCTCCGGCCGGCCAGCTCGAAGGCGACGGTCATGACGCTGCCCTCGGGGGCCGGGGCGCCTTTGCCCCAGCGGGTTACTTGGGTCACGCGCGAGCGCGGAAACAGCGAGGTGTAGAGCTCGACCGCCTCCTCCGCATTGCCATCGAACCAGAGATACGTGGTGATTTTGTCCAGCTGTTGCATCGATTCCTTCTCCTGTGGGCGCCCGCTTCGGGGCGTTCACCCAGGAGTCGGAGCCGATCCGCCCGCCTCGACATGGCCCCGAACATTTTTTTCGGCGGGGCCTGCGTGGGGGAAAAT
Source organism: Pseudomonadota bacterium (assembly GCA_003242355.1). Classification (GTDB taxonomy): domain Bacteria; phylum Myxococcota_A; class Polyangia; order Polyangiales; family Polyangiaceae; genus PMG-095. Next base: position 158 of record QGUH01000205.1, on the reverse strand, counting down.
GCCCCACGAATCATGCACGGACCGAGGAAACCGACCCCCGGGAGCCCGGATGGGGGGCTAGGGGGGCAAAGAACAACCGGGTATGGCCTTGCGGACGGGGGGTCGGGGCGCCGAGCCGGCCGGCGCGGTCGGGGGAGGCAGGGCGTCCCCTTTCCGGG
>QGUH01001198.1 GCA_003242355.1 Pseudomonadota bacterium | reverse complement strand
TGGCGTTCTAGTCTGGGCTATCGGATTCGGCGCGTCCCCGTGCTTAAAGCACGGGGCCATGCTCGGAAGCGGGCAGCCGAACTTGGGTCTCGTTTCCCTTCTTCTCGTCGTGCTCGGCTGTGGTTCGGACGATGCACCCCAAGGCGTCGAGGACGCGGAGCTCGGAGAGCCGACGTTCGAGGCAGTGAGCGCGCTCTTGCAGCAGAACTGCGCGCGAACCGGCTGTCATGCGACACCGCCGCGCTACAGCCTCGTGGCCGACGCGGATCTCTACGACCGCCTCACGACGCCCCTGACCAAACCCGAGTGCGACGGGTTCACTCTCGTCATTCCGGGCAACCCCGAACAGAGTCTGCTCCCGCGCATCGTCGGAGAGAATCCACCGTGCGCAGCGCGCATGCCCTTCGGATGCGAGGTATCGGGCACTTGTCTCTCCGGGTCGCAGATCCAGCTCATCGAGGACTGGATCGACGCGGGCGCGCCTCGCGAGTGAGCCTCGTGCACGCTCGAGCCGATCACGGGCGCTCGAGAACCGTATAGAAGGTGCGCCCTTCGCGGAAAACGAGCACGGCAGTCTTCCCCTCGGCCTTTTCCCAAATCTTGTGCAGCGCATCCGGGCTCGCGACGGGCTGCCGATCCAGCTCGAGGATGACGTCCCCGGCGCGGAGCCCCGCGCGGGCCGCACTGCTGCCGGGAAGCACGCGCGCCACGACCACGCCTTGGCGCACCTCGTCCGGAACGTTCAGGCGTTTGCGCAGCGTCGGATCGAGCGGCACCACGGCGATGCCTGCAACGTCGCCCGAGCGGACATCGGGGCCGGGCGCGCCCTCGGCCGAACGCGGCTCCCGCGGTGCTTCACCGAGCTGAACCTTCGTGGTCTGCCGCTTTCCGTTTCGCACGATCTCGAGATCGACCGTCTTCCCCGCTCCCGCAGCCGCAATCAGGTTGCGAAGCTGACCGGAGGAACGCACCTCCCGTCCGTCGACGCGTACGACCACGTCGCCGCGCCGGAGCCCGAACTTCGCCGCTGGTCCCTCCGAGCTCACGCCGGAGATCAGCACGCCCGTGGCCTGTTCGAGGCCGAGCGCCTGCGCGAGATCCGGATCCACGTCCTGAATGGTGACTCCCAGGTACCCCCGCGAAACGCGCCCTTCCTCGAGCAGCGCCTGCATGATCGGGCGAGCCATGTTGCTCGGAATGGCGAATCCGACGCCCATGTAGCCGCCCGTCCGCGAAAGGATGGCCGTGGGGATGCCGACGAGCTTCCCTTCGAGATTCACGAGCGCGCCCCCCGAGTTGCCGGGATTGATCGCAGCGTCGGTTTGAATGAAATCCTCGTACTCGACGATGCCGAGGTTCGCGCGCCCCTTGGCCGAGACGATGCCCATCGTCACGGTCTGTCCGACACCGAACGGATTGCCGATGGCGAGCACGATTTCTCCGAGCCGAACCGAATCGGAGTCCGCAAACTCGAGCGATCGGAGACCACTCGTGTCCGAGGTGATACGCAGCACCGCGAGGTCGCTCTGAGGATCGGAGCCGGCGAGCTCCGCCTGGAGCACTCGCCCGTCTTGTGCGGTCACCTCGAGGGTCTTGGCTCCCTCGACCACGTGCGCGTTGGTCAGAATGATGCCCTTGCCCACGATCACGCCCGAGCCGAGCCCTTGCTGAACCGGCTCTTCTCCGGGAGGTACGGGCCGCGAATACGGCGCTTCGGGCCCGAAGAATCGACGAAAGAACGGATCGTCGAACGGATGCCCCGGGCTCTGAGGCTGGGCACCCCGGGTGGACGCGACGCTCACACCGCCGGGAAGCCGCCCTCCGCCGGCG
>QGUH01001197.1 GCA_003242355.1 Pseudomonadota bacterium | reverse complement strand
CTTTCCTTTTTTGTGGGAGGGTTAGATGTGTTTAAGAGGAAGATGCCCTCCTTGGTGGGTTCGGTGGGTTCTTGCTCGTCGTTGGTCTCGGGGCGGCCCAGATTCGAGAGCTTCTCCGCGATCAGATTGGGGTTTTGGCCTTCTTGGATCCCGAGCGCACCTTCCATCATCAGCTCGAGCTTCGCGATTTCGGCCTTGTTCAAGAGCTTGAGCTTCGTCGCGGCCGGCAAGAACACGAGGTTGGCGAGACCGACGCCGTAGATCGTGGACACGAACGCCACGGCGATGCCCTTTCCGACCGCGCCGACGTCCGTGAGGTTCTGCATCACGTGGATGAGGCCCATCACGGCACCGATGATGCCGATCGTCGGCGCGTAACCACCGGCCGCTTCCCATACCTTGGCCGACCGCTCGCCGTCCTCGTCGATGCGGTCGAGCATGCCCTCGAGGTTGTCGCGCATGGCCTTCGAATCCAGCCCGTCGACCGCCATGATCAGGGCGCGGCGCAGGAACGGGTGCTGGACGGAGGGGAGTTGATCCTCGAGGGAGAGGATGCCGTCGCGTCGCGCCTTCATCGCGAGCGTGGTGATTTCCTTGATCAGAGCACTGGTGTCGTCCTTCTTTCCGCCCTTGAACACGAGCTTGAAGGCTCGGCACGCCTCGAGAAACGTGGTGAGCGGAAAGCTGACGAGGGTCGCGCCGAGCGTGCCGCCGACGACGATGATGGCGGCGGTGGGTTGAAGCAGAGCGGAAACGTGTCCGCCCTCGAGCGCGTTGCCGAGTAGGAGCGCGCCGATGCCGACGCCGATGCCGATGACCGACGCTTTATCCATGATCGCTCCTCCGGTTTCGGGCTCCGCCGACGTGGCTCGGTGGCGAGATGGCGTAGCTCTGCATGATGCTCTTTCGGTATTCGTGGACGCGCTCGACGATTTCCTGGAGCGACTCCTGAACGAGGAGCTTTTCGCCACTCACGAAGCAGATCGTGGTGTCCGGGTTCGCCTCGATCGTTTCGATCAGGTCCGGGTTGATGGCAGCGAGCTGGCCACGCATTCGAGTAACGCAGATCACGCAGTTTCCTCGTGTCCGGATGGAAGGTTCGGCAGGACGGTCGTGGTCATTTCGGCGTCGCCTCCGCGGCGCGTCCGGGCACGAAGAGCTCGCGCGTGCCGAAGCGCGTCCCTTCGAGGAAAATTTGGGTCCCGATGCGGCTCTCCGCATTCACGACGATGGGCGCGAGCAGGTTCACCGTGGCGGGCGCGCCGGGCGGAGCGGTGAGGACGACCAGCACGGCGAGATCCTCGACGCGCGAGCCCAGGCCGGCACGCTCTGCGAGCGGACCGAGGTCGACGTCCGGATAGCCTTCGCCGAAGGCGTGCGCCGAGACGACCGGGAGCGCGAGCGTCGGCGTCTTCGTGGACTGGAGCCACGAAACCACGGCGGCCTCGCTCGGACGGATCAGGATGAACGATCGCTCCTGGGGAAACCCGGCGATCCCCACGGGAAAGCGCAGCTCTTCTCTCGGGTCGAAGACGACGTTGCCGAAGCGGGCGGTTTTGATGGTGGTGTTCGAGATCCGTTCTGAGCTTTGGGCGTTCATGGCTTGGCGAGCCTCCGGGGAGCGCGATCCGAGCGCGTCTCGAGCTTCGCGCGCACACGATGAATGGCTTCGGCGTGGAGCTGGCAGACGCGCGACTCCGTCACGCCGAGAATCTCTCCAATCTCGCGGAAACTGCATTCTTCCTGGTAGTGCAGACCCACGACGAGCTTGAGCCGTTCCGGGGGGAAACCAGAACGGGGGGGAAGGGATTCACCCACTCCGGCCGTTTG
>QGUH01001196.1 GCA_003242355.1 Pseudomonadota bacterium | reverse complement strand
CATCTACACCGTGCTCGTCGAAGGCAGCGACACGGAAGAGCCCATTGCCGACGAAGTGCACGGCATCCTCGACGGACACGTCGTCTTGTCACGCGAGATCGCAGCGCGCGGCCACTACCCGGCCATCGACGTTCCCGCGTCGATCTCGCGCGTCATGGATGCCATCGTGACGCCCGAGCATGCGCGCGCCGCGCGTGCCCTGCGCGCAGCGCTCGGCACCTACGCCGAACGCCGCGACCTCATCGCGCTCGGCGCCTACGCCGCGGGCTCCGATCCAAAGCTCGATCGCGCCATCGCGCTCATGCCCGAGCTCGAACGCTTCCTCGCCCAATCCCCCACCGAAATCACCCCCTTCGCCGAGACCACCGAACGCGTCCGCAAACTCGCAACCCGCGCGTGACTCGAGAAGCGTGCGTGACTCGAGACCCGTACAGGCTCGCGATCCGTGCCTGGCTCGAATTCTCCGCCTGACCCGAGACTCGCGCGCGCTCGAGCCCTCCCGCGTGCGTTGAGACCCCCGTGCGATTCGACGGGCCCCGACTTCGGCTTTCGAGCGCGCGAGCCCTCCGTCCCATTCACGCGAAAAGCGCATGCATGCCGCCGTTCTGCATGCTGGCAAGCAGAATGGCGGCAACGTCGTCGCCATTTTGCTTGCTGCGAAGCAGAGTGGCGCCACCACTGCCGCCATTTTCCAAGCCGTGAGGCACGCGCGAGGGGCGTTTGCCGCCATTCTCCTTCCCGGCATGCACGAATGGCGGCAACGTTGCCGCTATTCTGCTTGCCGGGAGACAAATCACGGCGCGTCGTTGCCGCCTTTCTGCCTCCCGGAATGCAGCGCGAGCTCCCCTTTGCCGCCTTTCCGCTTGCTGGCAGCCCCTCCGCATCGATCGCTTGCCGCCATTCCGCCTCCCAGCAAGCACCCCGCCGCTTCCATTGCCGCCTTTCCGCCTCCCAGAACACGCCGAAGCGCGCCCCCCTTCGAATGGAGACAATCCCTAGCGACCCCGACGCACTGCACCCGGCGGTCGCGCGACGCCAAACGACCCGTGCGGACCACCCGCCGCACCGCACAAGCCGCGCCGCACGGAACCACGCGCAAGGACGAGCTGCCCCGCAGCTAGCCTTACGGATGTGCGTTTTGGCCACGGGGCTCCCCGCCCATCGCCCATTGGACGGTGCTCGTTCTCGAAGCCGTCTTCCGTGAGGGCGTTTTGGGGCTGGGGCCCCGTTTTGGGGCTGGGGCCCGTTTTGGGGCTGGGGCCCCAAAACCCCGGGGGGGGGCCCCCCCGATTTCACTTCGGGGGGGCGGGGGCGGCGCCCCCGCTGGGCAAGGCAGTAGGCCCAGCGCGGCGCAGCCGCGCTGCGTGGCGAAGCCACGCGCGCGAACGAGCTGCTCCGCAGCTCGTTCGCGGGGCCTACGACGCGTGCGCCTCGGCTTCGTCGTTCGCGAGCTCGGCCTCGAGCTCTTTGAGGAGCTTCTTCGCGCGCCGCGAGAGCTTCGTCGGCACCGCCACGTCCATGAGCACGTGCACGTCGCCGCGCCCGCTCCGATCGAGGCGCGGTATGCCTTTGCCGCGCACGTGCAGCACGGAGCCGGGCTGCGTTCCGGCCGGGATCTCGACGTGCACCTGCGTGTCGTCGGGCAAATCGACGGTTGCCTCGCCGCCGAGCGCGGCGGTCGCGAACGATACCCTGAGGCGCGTCACCAGGTCGTCGCCGTGGCGCTCGAAACGCGGGTCGGGCCGCACGTGCACGTCCACGTAGAGGTCCCCGGGGGGCCCGTTGCCGGGACCCGGCACCCCTTAACCGGGAACCCGCAGCCGCCCCCCCG
>QGUH01001195.1 GCA_003242355.1 Pseudomonadota bacterium | reverse complement strand
CGGCCCGGGGGCTCGAAACCCCCGCCTTTCGGCACCTTTTCGGGGCTTTCCGCGGTGCAGCCGGGAAAGCGGATGAAGCTCCTGCTCGCGGCCACGGCGGCGCTTTCGATCACGGGTGCGGGCTTCGCGCTGTGGAAGTCCGACGCCGCCGGACCGGAGATCACGCCGGCTGCCCAGGCCAAACCGGCGCCTGCCCCGGCACGCGAGGAGGCCCGCGCGGCGGCCCCCGTTCGCTCGAGCACGCCCACGCCGGCCCAGCTCGCCGCGCCCCCTGCAAGCCCGGAATCTTCGACCGAAACACCCGAGCCGGCCGCCGAGAAGCCCGAGGTCTCCGCATCGCCGTCTCCGCCGAAGACGAAAGCGGCTTCGCCCCCCGCTCCGCAGCGAGCAAAGCCCAAGCCTGCTGCTCCCCGCCCTCGCCCTTCCGCACGGCCCACCCCGACCCAACGCGCCGCCTTCGAGGACGAGCTCGACGTGGGCTTCTAGAACGGCGAGCGGTTCGACCGATCGACGTTCAGCCTCTTTCCCAGGGGCGGGACGCGCCCCCTTCCCCGCCGAAGGGATCCCTCTCCACGCGGGGACTCCGTCCGACGCTGTTTCCCGCATATTTCGGCGCGTTCCCGACCGTTCGTCGCTCGAGTCGCGGAGCTCGAGCGCATCGCGGCTTCGCGACGCGACGACCCGAGACGGAAAGTCGATCAGCGGGACGCGACGCGCTGTGCGTCGCGATACGCGAGCACCGTGAGCAAGCCCGCACACGCCGCCGGGACGGCGATGCTGAAGAGCCCGATTTTTGCCGTGAGGACGGCTCCGAGCATTGCGCCGCTCAAGAAGCCGACGAGCGCCGTCGCCACCATTCGGAGCCGACGCGGATCGCGCCTCTCGAACGCGTCGGCAAAGGCTGCCTGCTCGCGAGGCTTACCGAGCCCGAGCTCGACGAGCTCGATGACGAGCTGAGTCAGGTTCCCGGTCATCATCGTCGTCGGACACGAGCCTACGGCTGCCTGCCGCATGAACGCATTCTGAAATCCCATGGCCGCCACGGCGCTGCCGCCCGCCAAGAAGAGGGCGATGGACGGCGACGTGCCGACGAGCATCGGGAAGGCCGCGCCGGTCACCGTGAAGAGCGTGAGCGCCGCCGTCATCAGCGCGAGCAGTGGAGCGAGCGGAGCCTGCCCACGCCTACGAAACACACGAGACACCAGCGCCGCCACGACCACCGCCGCGACGAAGATGGGGATCATCGCGATCCGGACGGCCTTGCTCGACGCCTCCCCGTGGGCGACGGCCACGACCGCCTCCACCAGCTCTCCGGTCAGGTGCGCCGGAAAGAGACCGAGCAGTGTGGCGAAGCCGACCGCATCGACGTACCCGGCGATACCGCTCAGCATGCCGATGCGCACGTGCTCCGCGCGCGCGCGTTTCGGCACGATTTGACTGCGTACGACGGACTCGTTCTCTCCGGGAACTTCGGAGCCGAGTCCCGCGAGCAGATCGATCTCGCGGGACTTCGCAGACCGCCCCCGTGTCGCCGACGCCTGGGTGACGGCGCGTCCCCGAAAACTCATGCCTCGCGCGAACGGCCGAGCGCGACGCGCGGATAACCCTCGAATCGAACGAATTTGCCTTCGATTCGCGAGTCTACGCGGTCTCGGCGCGAGACGCGCGACGCGACGAACATCGAAGCGCGATAGCCGCTGTCGAAGCGGCGTTCGAAAATTCCGCGCTCACTCGGAAATCCGGGATCGGCAGTGAGCGCGACACCGTCAGCGTCCGACTCGAGGGGTCACGCGCGCATCGAGCCCGTACACGCACCGAATTGCCGCGCACGCG
>QGUH01001194.1 GCA_003242355.1 Pseudomonadota bacterium | reverse complement strand
GGTCGGGGATGTGTATAAGGGGCCGGGTTTCACGACGCCCCAAATCTGATCCCTGACGGCGGGGAACGCGCGGGGCGCGAGCTCGGCGCGGCCGTCGGCCGTTCGGAGCGTAACATCGCCCGCATCGAGCAACTCCACGCGGTCGAGCGGGCTCAGGGGCATCGAGCCGTCGCGCGTCGTTCCGGAGGTGCATTGGCCCAGGTCCGGAAGACCGAGCTCGAGGCCCGTGAGCCAGCGGACGACGGAGGGATCCACTTCGGGCGGCGTGCGCACGAAGCTCGCGAATGCCTGGGCGAGCGCGAGGTTCTGGTCCGGTGAATCTCGCCGTTCGATACTGACGAGCGCGTGCGTGCTGCCGCGGTCGGCGTCTACCGTGTGGCTCGCGGTCGAGCCCGAGCAAGCGACGAGCGTGCTCCCCAAACCGAGAAGGGCGAGCAAGCCGAGCCGGGTCCCGGTAAGCGACGCATGCACGCGACAAGGGTAAGCAAGGGCCGCCAATCCCGCAAGCGGGCGTCCGGGGAGGCCGTCTTTTCGCCGGATGCGGCCTGGGAGGCATCCGGCCACGGGCTCCTACCCTAGCGCCGGAAGCGCGAGGGGAAGGTGCCGGCGGCGACCAGGGCTTTGAGCTGCGCGTCGTCCGGGTGGAGGCGCACCGCGCGCTCGATCAGCACGTCCTCGCTCTCGACCCGCTCCGGGTCGGGCAAACAACACTCGACGGGGCAAACTGCTTGGCAGGCCTCGTGGTCGTCGAAGCCCACGCATTCGGTGCACAGATCCGGGTCGATGACGTAGATCCGATCCCCCTGCGTGATCGCGCCGTTCGGGCATTCGGGCTCGCAGGCGCCGCAGTTGATGCAATCGTCGGTGATGCGTGTGGCCATCGGGCCGTTCCGCGGCCCGTTCTACCGGACGACCGCGCGCTCGGCAACGCGGCTGGCTCACGCGCCGGGCTGGTGTAAGGTTGCGCCGCCTCATGCCCCGTCGCATGCGCTTGCTCCCGCTCGTCGCTTCGCTCTCGCTCGGCGCCCTCGGTGTGGCCTGCCGGCCGGCGATTGGAGACGAGTGCGAGTCGTCGGTGGACTGCTCCCAAGGGGGCGATCGCCTCTGCGATCTGACGCAACCGGGCGGCTACTGCACGATCTTCGACTGCGAGCAGGGTACCTGCCCCGACGACTCGGTTTGCGTCGCGTTCGGCACGCAGCTCTCTCCGCTGCCCGGGTGCGCGAGCAGCGACTTCTCGCGGTTCACGCGGACCTTCTGCATGGCGCCGTGCGAGTCGAACGAAGACTGCAGGAGCGGCTACGTGTGCGAGGACGTCGGCGTTCCCGGAAATCCGTGGAGCGCGGTCGTCCTGGATACGGACCGCTCCCAGCGCGTGTGCATCGTTCCGTACTCGGCCGAGCGATTGCCGGAGGATCGACCCACGGACGTGTGCGCTCCCGGGGAGCCTGCCACCGCTCCCGAGGACGCGTCCTGATGCTCGGTCTCGCCCCGCTGCCTCGAACGCTCCGCGCAGCGCTCCGCGACGTGACGCACGACAAGCTCGAAGTGCGGCGCTCCGCGCTCGCCGACCTCGTGCGCCACGCGCGCGAGGGAGAAACGGAAGCGGCGGACGCGTTGGCGCGCGTGCTCGAAGGGGATGCGGCGCCCGAGCTTCGCGCGGAAGCCGCGCTCGGTCTCGCGGACGCGGACGTGCGCTCGGCCGTGGACGCGCTGGTCCGGGCGGCGGGGAACGACCCGGCGGTCCCCGTGCGGCCGCCGGCCCTGCCCGCTTTGGGGGGGTTTTGGGACCGGGCGCACGAAGGCGCGTTTCGGGCGCTCACCAAGGCGCGC
>QGUH01001193.1 GCA_003242355.1 Pseudomonadota bacterium | reverse complement strand
CCAGGGTTGAACGGCGCCACGAGCAAGTGCATCGTGATCAACGATTATTCGAACGGCAACGACATGCTCGTCGCGCGCCCCGGCATCAAGAGCGTGCAGGAGCTCAAGGGCAAGCGCATCGGCGTCGAGGTCGGGTTCGTCGCGCACCTCTTGCTGCTCAAAGGGCTCGAGAGCGCGGGGCTCTCCGAGAAGGACGTGAAGCTCGTCAACATCACGACGGACCAAACGCCGCAGGCGCTCAAGTCCGGCGCTGCGGACGCGATTGCCGCCTGGCAGCCGAACAGCGGGCAGGCGCTCAAGGAGGTGCCGGGCTCGACGGCCGTGTTCACGAGCGAGAACGCGCCGGGGCTGATTTACGACCACTTGTGCGTGAACCCGAAGAGCCTGGCGGAGCGCCGCTCCGACTGGAAGAAAGTGGTCAAAGTGTGGTTCCGCATCGCGGACTTCCTCTCGGATCCGGCGAACCTCGACGAAGCGGCGCGCATCATGGCCGCGCGCGTGCAGCTCCCCCCCGAGGAATACAAGAAGCTCATGAAGGGAACGCGCTTCCTCGGCCTCGAAGGCAACTTGAAGGCGTGGAAGAAGGGCGACGGGCTCGAGTCCGTCTACGGCTCGAGCAAGACGGTCGACGCGTTCTTCACCAAGTACGAGATGTACAAGGCGAAGGTGAGCTACGAAGACTACTTCGACCCGAGCCTCGTCGAAGAAATCGCGACCGAGTCCGGAAAGCGCTGAAGCAGGCACCGTGCCGATGAAGCCGCGACACAACCCCGAGGCTTCGGGCGCCTTCCCCAAGCCCGCTCGCCCCCGATCCCGCTGGTTCGGCGTCCGCCAACCGCTTTCGCCGCGCGCCCGCACGCTCGCGGGCGTGCTCGCCTTCGCGCTGCCGTTCGCGCTGTGGTGCGCGCTCTCTTACGTTCCTTTCTTCTGGCACCCGCTGGTTTTGGTGCACCACCCGGGCGACACGAGCGTGCCCGGCACGTACGCGTACCTCGCCGAAGGGCAGCTCGTCGAGCGCGCGGTGTTCGAGGCGCGCAACGCCGAGCTCGCTCGGGCCGGCGCGCGCCTCGCCGAGGGAGCGCGCGCCAACCCCATCTACTTCCAACCGCCGCACGCGGTGGCGCGCGCGCTCTACACGGCGTTCGTCACCCCGCCCCAGAGCCCCGGTGACCCGTGGTTCCACGAGAGCCTGCTGCAAAGTTGCAAGGTGATCTTCTGGGGGTTCTTCTGGTCGGCGCTGTTCGGGATACCGCTCGGCATTCTGTGCGGCACGTTCGCGCTCGCTTCGCGCGTGTTCGAGCCGTTCGTGGATTTCGTGCGTTACATGCCGGCGCCGGTGTTCGGCGCGCTGGCCGTGACCATCTTCGGCCTCGCCGACGAGCCGAAGATCGCGATCATCTTCGTGGGCACGTTCTTCCAGATGGTGCTCGTGATCGCGAACACCACGCGCACCGTGGATCCGGCGCTCTTGCAGGCGGCGCAAACCCTCGGCGCCAAACCCTGGCAGCTCGTCTGGCACGTGGTGATCCCGGGCGCGCTGCCGGCGCTGTACCGGGACGTGCGCATCTTGATTGGGTGGGCGTGGACGTATCTGGTGGTGGCCGAGCTGATTGGTGAAAAATCGGGTCTGTCGGCGTTCATCTATCAGCAGCAGCGCTACCGGCATTTCGAGAACGTCTACGCGGCGATCCTCATCATCGGGCTGGTCGGGCTCGTCGTCGATCAGCTCTTGGCGTTCGTGGGCCGGTATCTCTTTCCGTGGGAGAGCGGCAAAACGCGGCTCTTCCGTTGGGTTCACGGCGTGCGCCGGGCGCTGCCCGGCGCGGTCCGTCCG
>QGUH01000204.1 GCA_003242355.1 Pseudomonadota bacterium | reverse complement strand
CCCTCGAGCAGCCCCCCAACGGGCCCACGAACCGCTTTGCCACAGGCCGGCAAAACCGCGCGGCGGCGCCTCCCGCCGCCCCCCCAGGGGGCGAAGGTTGGCCCGAACGGATCGGCGGCGATCGCGTCCCGCAGCCGTTCCACGTGGCGATCAATCGCCGCCTCGAGCACGCCCTCGGCGAAGGGTCCCGCGAGAACCGCTTCGACGGCCGCGCGGTAGCCGGCCTCGTCCTCGGCGAGCGCCGCCAAGATGGGGTCACAGCTCGCGACGAGGCTCGCGAGGTGGCGCCGCGGACAGCGCGGGCTCGGCTCCCGCCAGTGCGGCGCGCCCGCCGCCGAATTTTCGAGCTGGAACGCCCCATCCATGTCCCAGGGGATGAGGTGCAGCGTCGTCGTTTCCGCGCCGAGCGCCTGCCCCCGCACGTACACGAAGAAGTTGTGATTGCGCCCGCCCTTGTCGACGTAGAAGGTCGTGGCGCCGTCCCAGTTCGCAATCGCGTCGTCGACCGCGAGATAGCGGAGCCAATGATCGACGTCGAGGCGCTCCGCGAGGAACTCGAGGCGTTGCTCGGGAGGCGTCTCCGCGAGGCGCGTCGCGAAATCCACGAGCAACTCCGGTTTCGCGGTCTCCTCGTTGTTCTCGAGGTGCTCCCGATAGAACTCGACGTCGGTGGAAACGGGCCACGCCTCCTTGTAGAGATCGCCGTCGCCGTCGTCCGGCCACCGCGAGTCGGTGAACCGCCCGTCGATCTGCTCGACCATCGAAAAGAGCCCCCGCGACCAACCGTCGACCACGACCTCGGCCCACGCGCTGCGCGGCGCTTCCACCCCCATTTCCCGATAGAGATCGTAGGCGAGCCGCTCGCGCACCGCCGAGGGATCTCCAGTCATCGAGTGGAGGTTGAGGCGCTTCAGCCCGAAGAAGCGCAAGCTCTCGTCGTACGCGTCGAACTTGAGCCGCATGCTCAGCTTGCCGCAGGCGAGCTGGCCGTTCCGAAAACACCGCTCGAGCGAGCCCACTTGCCCCTTGAAGCGCATCGCGATCGTGCCGATGCGCTTGCCTTCGTAACACGCCGTCACCGGCGTGTACTCTTCGTCGAGCGCGCGACGCTGATGCGCCTCGTACGTCGTCTCCTCCATCACGAGCTCGAAGCGCGGCACGCCTTCGACCCCGAACAACTCCGCCGCATCCCGATGCGCGTAGTCCGAAGGCGCGCACTCGAGCTCCATGCGGCGGTGCTCGACGTGCGTCACCTCGCAGGCGAGCGCAGCCAGCGCCAGCGCCGACAGCCCCCAGCTCCTCGTCGAACGAAAGCGCGTCATCGAAACCGCACCCGTCTGCTCGAGCCGATTCGTGAATCGCTCGCGCAGACGCGACGCGAACGACTGGGGCGAACGAACGCGGATCGAACCGAGTCGTGGATCCTCGGGCGCGCGTCGAATCGGACTCGATGCCTCGTGTCGCCCGCTGACCCTCGTTCGCATTGCCACCTCCTCGCCGCGCTCGCTCCCGAGCGCCGACAGGCTATCTCACGTCTGGTCCTTTGGGCAGCGCCACCCCTCGCAGCGAGGAAAATCGCCCGCCCGAAAAGCGGTATGGGACCGTGCCCTCGAGCGCCACTGCGGGCGGTTTCGCGACGAACGAATCGACGCCCCTCCAGTGCCGCCCTCTTGGGTGCACGCGCGGCGAAGGCGCCGCGGTTCGACGGCGCCGGGACAAAAAAGAGCTCGGGCGGCGCGTGGGAGCGCGCTCGCCCGAGCCTTGCGGAGGGAGCGAATCAGTTTCGCTCGAGGTAACGGGTGGTGAAGTACTCGTCCTTGGTGTCGGGAGCGACGGTCATCTTCTCGGACTCGAACACCGAGCGACGGCCGTTCTGCTTGTTCACCATTTCCATACGCATGGCCCGATACCGGTTCTTCTTCGGGTCGAGGAGCTTGACGTCCTTGGCGATGAGCTCCTTCAGGAGGTTGCCCTTGAGGTCGTAAAAGACCCCCTTGCGCAACGAATACGTCTTCTTGCTGATCCAGTAGGTCTTCTTCGAGTAGCCCTCGCCCTCGGCGATGTCCTTGCTCTTGGGCGCGACGTCGATGACCCAGCACGGCTCGCCATCGACGGCCTCCTCCTTGGCGACCGTGTACTCGTAGTCGTCGATGGACGGGATGTTCAGGTCGGCGTAGGAGAACTCGCTGCCCATGAAGCTCTGCGAACGCTGCGAGCTCACGATCCGCCGGGTCTTGCGCAGCGCGGGCAGGTAAATCCACACGTCGTCCGCCGCGTTGTCGTGGTCGAACACGAGCACGCCGGTGCCCTGCACGTCGGCGGGCGAGAGGAAGCGGTAGATGCGCTTCTCGGTTTTGCCACCATCGTAGAGCTTCGAGGCCATCGTGATCTTGCGCTCACGGGCCTGTCCCTTCTCGTTGAAGATGGTCATCTTGATGACCGCCTCGGAGCCATCGAGCTTTCTCGTGGTGGCCACCTTTTCCATGATCTCACGGGCATTCGGGGCCGCTTGGGCACTGGAGGGCCCGGAGAGGAACCCGGCGGCACCCAGGCTCATGGCCAACGTCAGGGCAACAGCAGTTCGCGCCAGTCGATGTCTCATCAGGATTTCTCCTCGCTCGGGAGCGCTCACCCCTTTTAGACGCAAGCGGCCCTCGAGAGCTTCATCTGTGCGACCGATTTTTCGTTTGACCGCGGGACCGAGAGGCGGCTCGCGGCCGAAGAGTCTTGGCTTCGTACCCACGAAGTGCCTCAGAGTCCACCCCGCACCCGCCCTGCGCGCCGCCGTTCCACACGATTGAAACAGTCCAGTGGCTCGCAAAATTCTACGAGCGATGCTTCACGCGGTAAGCCTCGTACGAGGCTCGCACCGCCCGGTTCCCTCCGAGAGGGTTCCGGGGCATCCGTCGCCTGGTGCAGCGCCCATTCTGGCCAGCCCGTGTTTGAGCGCCTTGCGGTGGGGGTGGTTTGCGGCGTGGGTCGGCGATCGAGATTCCGAGCCGACGCCGGAGCGGCTGACCGAGCCCAAAACCAAATCCGCAGCCGAATCCACGTTCGGCACGCGCAGCGAGAGCAGCGCTATTGCGAGCACGACGGACTAGAAACCGGCTCGGAATTCGAGGTAGCCCGCGCTCAGGTACTCGTCGATCGCGCCGAACAGCGTGCCGTCGGGGCCCGCGTAGTACTCGCCGCCGAGGCTGAGCGTCACGCCGTCGGCCATGTTGTACGCGACCTTCGGGAACACGAACCACTCCTTGGTGGTCACGTTGGCCATGCCGAGTACCGAGAGCGACACCGTGTCGTGCGCGAGCAGAAGCTCGAGGCGCGCCGTGCCGATGTGCTGAACCTGCTCGAGCTGCCCGAAGAGCATCTGGTTGCGCGCGGCGACCTCGTTGTCGATCACGCGGGGGAGCTGGGTTTGCACGACCGGGTACGGCCAGTTGGCCCGCACCATGGGATCGTCGAGGCTGTAGCCGGAAGTATTGCCCTCTCGTTTCCAGTCGAGCGTGTACCGGCCGAGATACTGGACGATCACGTTCAGGGACCCGAACGTGCGATCGAGGCCCAGCGCGTATTGCACGTCCGGGCGGGGCGCCCAGCGGCGAACCTCCCAGTTGACGGGGTCGCGGTAAGCGGCTTCGGCGCGGATGGCGAGGACGTCGGAAAGCGTCGTGGCGAAGTCGAACCCGAAGACGTGGTGATGATAAGGCGTTCGCGCGACGGCGACCCGAAGCTCTTCGGGCGTGTTGCCCGGATAGTAGTCGACCCGCCGAAACCCCGGCATCGGCGCGTACCCGTACAGATACGAAACCGACGCTTCGAACGCCGGCAGCTCGACGTGGAGCCGCGCCGCCGCGAGCCCCTTGTCGAGGCGCCCATCGGGGTAATCGGGAGGAGCGAACACCACGAACGACGGCACGAACCCCGGCGCGATCGGGATTTCCGACGGCTCGTACAGGGGCATCCACACGCCCTCGAGCTTGAACGGGCGCAGGTACCAGAAAGCGCGCGCCCCGACGTTGCCGACCCGGCGATCGTCTTCCACCGGCGAACGGACGCGCAAATCGGTGGGGGTGATGTTGTTCGTCGGGTTGAAGGCGTCCGCACGCCCCCACACGATGATCTGTTTGCCGAGGCGCAAATCGATCGGCCCGAGATAGGCCGTGACGTACGCTTCGCGCAAATCGACGCGAAGACCGCGCCGGTCGGTCTCGAGCCCGTAGTGCAGCCGCGCCTCGGCGTAGGCGTCCGCGACGTCACCCTTCTTGACCGTGGCTTTGAGCGCGAGCTCGCCGTAGGCCGCTTTGATCTCGCCGCGCTGGAGCCCCACCATCTTGCCGGCGTAGACGTCGCCGCGAACGTACCCGCCCAGGCGGAAGTCCGAACCGCCCGACGAGTCCATCCCGCCGTCGCCGCCGTCGCTGCCACCGCCCGAGAGGCTCGACTCGAACAAGCCGCTGCCCGCGCTGACCTCGGCCTCGGCGCTCGCTTCCGCCGAGACCTCGGCCTCCGCAGACGTGTCCGCTTCGCTCGAGGTGTCGACTCCGCCTTCTTCGCGTGCCGCGACCGGCTCTTCGAAGCCCTCTTCTTCCTCTTCTTCCTCGGGCTCGACGACCTTTTTCTTCGCGGCGGCGGGTTTCTTCGCCGCAGCCGCGGGTTTGCGCTTTCTCGCTGCGCTGGCATCCGGCGCGGACGCGAAGACGAGCCCGAATGCGAGACAGGAGAGCACGACACCAAGTCGACGCCCGCGACGGAGAAACGGAAAGAGACGGCTATTCGGGCTCATGGAGACGCGCTGTGCTTAGCAAAGCATCGTCGCGGAAGCGAGAACGGAAACGCCGAAGCTCGGCACTTCACGCATCGATCACCGCCGCTCTCATCGCGAGACGACGGCGCAACGCTCCGTACGCACCGAGTGGCCGTGACCGCCCGGGCGTGCGGAACCCATCGCTCCGCGCATCACTGCGCGGGCACCCACTCACCCGCTACGAAGACCATCGAGTATCCGGCCGCGGCGCTGCCGAGGACAAACTTGTCTCCCGGGTTCGGCGTATGGTCCTCGAGCAGTTTGTTCAGGGTGACGCCGACGCTCGCGCTCGCGGTGTTGCCGTACAGCGAATGCGTGTACACGCCGCGCGCCGGATCGACCCCGATGTCCTCGAGGACCTTGCGCACCATGATCTCGCTCGGCTGATGAAACACGTAGTGCGCCACGTCCGTCGGCGCCCAGCCGAGCGCCGAGAGCTTGTTCGTGAGCCACGGCGGAATGAGCTTTCCGAGCCGCATCAGCTCCACCGAAGCGGAAACGAAGGTCCCGTCGATGGGCACCTGACAGAGCTCCCAGTGACCGGGCGCCGTGTACGTGTCGATGCCGCGCAGCCGGAGGCTGCCTCTCGGCCACGGCTTCGATCGGAGGAGGAAGCAGGCGGCCGCATTCCCAATCGTGAGGCCCGCCGACTTCGTATAGAGGTCCTTCACACTCTGGATGTCGTAGCTGAGGAACCGGCCCGTCAGCTCCGAAGTGACGACCAGCGCGGTCCGGTAATCCTTTCGGAGTGCCAGATAAGCAACCGCTACCTGCAGGGCTTCGAGGTGGCTCACGCAGGCGGCGGTGACGTCGAACGCGTGACAGCGCTTGAGGCCAAGCTTGGCCGAAATTTCCATGGCCGTCGCCGGCTCGAAGTACTGCCGCGCGATACTGCCGTTGATGATGAGATCCACCTCGTCGAGCGAAGCGCCGTTTTGCTCGAGGCAGTGCTTCGCCGCGGCCACGGCCTGGTCGGCGATGCGGGCCCTGGGGTCGGACTCGAGGTAGCGCTCCTTGGTCTTGCAGAGCCCAAAAACGTGCTCGATCCCCGACTCGATCGACGGCCAGTCCTCCTCCGCTCCCCGATATTGCTCCCGCACCCGCCGAATGATTTCCGCATTGTCCACGCGCGTGGCCGGGAACGCGACGCCCGGCCTCGATAGATACAGTTCCGGTAGGCTCACAGAGGATCTCCGTTCACGCTCGGCCGTTCAATTGGGGGGGGTGAGTGCGTCTGCAACGCAAGGCCGTCCTTCGAGCATATCGCTGCGCGCTCGGACCGCAAACGTGCCACTCCGAGACGAACTGAAAAACTCTCACCACGGTGCAACGGCGACGGTCGTTGCACACATCGCACTCGCGACGCGCCCGGAATGCGCCGCTCTGCGGCACGATTTCTCTCGGTCGCGCATCCGCGCGATCACACACCGAGAAGCAGCAGTCGAGCGCGCGTCGAGAACGCGCCGTGCGCCGCTCTCGCGCCTTCATCACTGTCGCGAACTGCAGGGCCGCTGCTGGCACGAACGCGCACCGCGCTCTTCAGCACTTCTCAAAAAAACGAGCCAAGCGGTACCCGTGCAGGATGGCCTCCGCGAAAGCCGCGAGCGCTGGCCTTCCAAGCGCCGCCCAAACAGAGAGCGGCGCACTGCCCGCCTTCGAGCGGCTTTCGCCACGAGCGCGCCGCTGCCTCCAGCACCGCTCGGAACGACGAGCGAAGAAAGCGCGGCAGATCTCTCCCACGCACACGCGGCTCCAAAAGACGTGCCCTCCCGCAAAGGCGTGCCTGCCGCGAAGAGTGTGGCGGCGAATAC
>QGUH01000203.1 GCA_003242355.1 Pseudomonadota bacterium | reverse complement strand
AGGGATTTCCGGAACGGGAACGAGGCTCAAAGAGAGCCCGAGAACACCCTGTCGAAGGCCGCCAAACCAAGACATCGACGAAAGCATGGAACTCTGGCGAACGTGAAGCAAACGACGGTCCATCGCGCACCGGCGAACGCCGAAAAACCGTCGCGAATCGCGGCGTCGTTGCGGCACACCCGCGAACGCACTCCGAGTTTCGGAGCCTCCTCGCCGAGCGCTCCGCGCCTCCGCCGAGCAGCTGCTACCCTGACGCGCCATGTTGAGCTTCGAGGAAGCCCGAGCTCGGCTCCTTGGTGCGTGCGCAGTGCTCGAAAGCGAGCGCGTTCCGCTCGCAGAGGCCGTGGGACGCGTCCTGGCCGAGGATCTCCGTACGCAAAATCCGCTGCCGCCGTACGACCACAGCGCGATGGACGGATATGCGCTGCGATTCGCGGACTTGGCGTCGGAGCCGCCCTACGAGCTCCCCGTGATCGGAGAGTCGCGGGCGGGTGACGCGTTTTCGCAACACGTTCCGGGCAGCGCGTGCCGCATCTTCACAGGCGCTCCGCTTCCCGCAGGCGCCGACACCGTGGTCATCCAGGAAAACGTCGTTCGCACGGCAGACCGCATCCGGCTCTCGGCGCGGCCCGGCCCGAACGAGAACGTCCGGCGCGCGGGCGAAGATCTCGCGGCGGGCGCCGTCGCCCTCTCCGCCGGCACACGGCTCGGTCCTTTCCAGCTCGGCCTCGCGGCAGCCCTCGATCGAGATTCGGTTCTGGTCCGGCGCCAGCCCCGAGTCGTCGTGCTGCCAACGGGAAGCGAGCTGCGCCCCGCGGGAAGCCCGGGCCCCGCCGGCACGATCCCGGAGTCGAACGGCGTCGTGATCGCGGCGCTCGCGACTCGGGCCGGAGCGCGCGCGACGCTCGAAGCAGCGATCCCCGACGCCATGGAAACGGCGGCGGAGCGGTTCCGCCGCGCGCTCGATCACTGTGACGTGCTCGTCACCGTGGGCGGCGCGAGCGTCGGCGATCACGACGTCGTGCGCCCTGCGCTCGAATCCTCCGGCGTCGCGATCGAGTTCTGGAAGGTCGCCATTCAACCGGGAAAGCCCTTCGCCTTCGGGCGCCGGAACCAGACGCTCGTGCTCGGCCTGCCCGGCAACCCGGTGTCTGCACAAGTCACCTTCGCCCTGTTCGGGATGCCCGTGCTGCGCGCGCTCCAGGGCGACGCGGCTCCCTTGCCGCCTCTGGTGCGCGTCGTGCTCGCGGAACCGATCCGACGCAAGCCCGGACGGCTCGGCATTCTCCGCGCGCGCCTGGTCGAGGGCCGCGCGCACCTCGCCGCGAACCAAGCATCCGGCGCAACGACTTCGCTCGCCGCGAACGACGTGCTCGTGCTCGCTCCCGCCGATCGAAGCGAGCTCCCCGCCGGCACGGAGCTCGGCGCCATTCGTCTGTCGGATCTGTGATGCCGAGCTCCGATCTCGAAGCGTCGTCGGCGCTCCTCGTCGGTTTCTTCGTGGGCGGCAGCGCACGGCGCTTCGGCGGATTCCCGAAAGGGAACCTGCGCGTTGCCGACGGGCGCACGATCCTCGAGCGGCTCGTGGACGTAACGCGGTCGGCGCTCCCGAGCGCGCCGCTCGTGCTCGTCGGCGAGGCGAGCGCGTACGTCGAGCTCGGCATTCCCGCGCTCACCGACGTTCCCACCGGCATCGGACCGCTCGGCGGTCTGAACGCCTTGCTCGAGCACGCTGCACGCGCCGAGCAGCGCGCCGTGCTCGCGATTGCAGCGGACATGCCGCACCTTTCACCGGCGCTCCTCCGCCGCATCGCGACCACGGCTCCGGAGGCGCTCGCCGCGGCGCCGCGCGCGGAGAACGGCCCGTGGCACGCGCTCACGGCGCGCTACTCCGTTCGCGCGCTGTCGTTCGTTCGTGCAGCGATCGCCGACGGGGAGCATGCGCTGCAGCGACTGTTCGTGCGCCTGGGGGAAGGAGCCGTCCCCGTCGCGCTCACCGCGACGGAGCACACCGAGCTCACGGACTGGGATCGTCCGGAAGATCGCGAGCGATCGCTCACGAGCGATCGCTGAATCGGAGCGTGCCGCCCTCACCCGTGCGGCGGCACGCGCGCATCCTCCCAACCGACCCAGTACGGCCCCTCGGGCCCGTGCTCGCGTTTCCAAATCGGAACACGCTCCTTGATCCGGTCGATGAGCGCGCGACACGCTCGAAACGCAGCGTCGCGGTGAGGAGCGCTCGCCGCGCAGACGACGGCAACGTCCCCGATGCGGAGCGCACCGATCCGATGCAGCACGGCGAGGCGCGCACCTTCCATTTCGGACTCGATTTCGCTCGCGATGCGCTCCATCTCCTTTTCCGCCATGCTCGCATACGCCTCGTACTCGAGCAGCACGACCTCCCGACCCTCGTTGTGATCGCGGACCGTGCCCACGAAGAGCGCCGTTCCGCCCGCTTCGGGTCGCCGCACGAGCGCGAGCGCTTCGTCGACGCGCAGCGGCTCCGCGGACACGCGGAAACGCGATCCGGCGACGGACGGCGCGCCGCCGCGAACGAAGTCGCCCGTACGCCCTCCCGATTTCTGCTCGAGTTGCACGGGGCCGATCGCCATCCCGCGATCGAAGGCCTTGAGCATGTCGTAGACGGTGAGCGCCGCCGTGCTCGCCGCCGTGAGCGCCTCCATTTCGACGCCCGTGCGGTCGAACGCCTCCACGCGCGCCGTGATGACGACCGCGCGCTCTTCCGGCTCGAGCGCGAGCGTGACGTCCACGCGGGTGAGCGCCACCGGATGGCACAGCGGGACGAGATCGGGGGTCCGCTTCGCGCCGAGAATGCCGGCCAGGCGCGCCGTCCCGAGCACGTCTCCTTTCGGCGCGTCCGCGCGCACGAGCCGCTCGAACGCCTCGGCGTTCATCGTCACGCGCGCCGTCGCGGTCGCTCGACGCACGCTCGGGGCCTTTTCGGAAATGCCGACCATGCGCGCCCCGCCGTCGGCGGCAAGATGGCTCGAATGCGCGCTCGCTCCGACGATTTCGTCGTACGCGCGCGCGAGCCGGTCGCTCGCGCCTCGGCGCGCCACTTTCACGAGCGCGTACCGATCGAGCGGGGTGAGCGCGCTCCAGGCGTTCGCCGTGAGCGACCGGTCGGGTCCGAGCGCTGCCAACAGACTCGGAGGAACGCTGTCTCCGGGCGGATCGGTCACGGGCTCGACGGAAACCGCCCCGAGCTCGCCGAGCAGCGCCGCAGCGCGCGCTCCGTCCACCTCCGGAGCGCTGCCCAGCTCGGTCAGCGCGCGGCGGACCTCGAGCGGGGCGCCCTGCCAGGCGGAAAGCGTGGGCTTCAGCCCGACCACGTCCGCCGCGCGGCGCGCCGCGAGCGGCATCAGCTCGAGCCGGTCATCCAGCTCCTCGAACGCATAGAGTCTCACGGCGGGACAGCGTAGCAGGCCCCGCGGATATCGGACGTGCTAGACCCGGCACGTGAGCTCGGAGCGGCAGCCTTCCCTTTCGGATCGGCGCGGGCGCCCGCTTCGGGACCTGCGCGTGAGCGTCACCGACCGCTGCAACTTCCGCTGCCCGTACTGCATGCCGCGGCAGCATTACGAGCGGCATCGGTTCCTCCCGCGCTCCGATCTGCTCACGTTCGAAGAGATTGCGCGCGTGGTGCGCGTCGTTTCGGGCCTCGGCGTCACCAAGGTGCGCCTGACCGGCGGCGAGCCGCTGCTCCGTGCGGAGCTGCATCGTTTGCTCGAGCTCGTGGTGCGCGCCGCCCCCGTGGAGGTCGCGCTCACGACGAACGGCGTGCTCCTCGCCCGAAAGGCCGACGCGCTCGCGCGCGCGGGCCTGCGTCGCGTGACGGTGAGCCTCGACGCGCTGGACCCGCAGGTGTTTCGCGCCATGTCCGACTCCGATCACGACGTGGGCGACGTGCTCGCCGGCATTGCGGCCGCCGAGCGCGCCGGGCTCTCACCGATCAAGATCAACACGGTGGTGCGTCGTGGCGTCAACGACGGCGAGCTGCTCCCGATCGCGCGGCGTTTCCGGCACACCGGACACGTCGTGCGCTTCATCGAGTACATGGACGTGGGCACGACCAACGCCTGGAAACCGTCCGACGTCGTACCGGCGAGCGAGATCCTCGAGCGGATTTCGAGCGAGTTTCCGCTCGAAGCGCTGCCGTCGGGCGGCATGGGAGAGGTCGCGCGGCGCTATCGCTACACCGACGGCGGCGGCGAGATCGGCGTGATCGCGAGCGTGACCGCGCCGTTCTGCGGGGGCTGCACGCGGCTGCGCCTCTCCTCGGAGGGGAAGCTGTACGCGTGCCTCTTCGCCGCGTTCGGCGACGACGTGCGCGCGCTCTTGCGCAGCGGAGCCGACGATGCGGCCATCGCCGAGCTCGTCACGCGCGTGTGGGAGCGCCGCGAGGATCGCTATTCCGAGCTTCGCGCGAGGCATCCGCGGTCGCTCCCGCGCGTCGAGATGAGCTACATCGGCGGCTGAGGGGCGGCCGCGCGCGGGTCGCGAGCGCCGGGCCCCGCGAGCCGCACGCTCTCTGCCTGCGCGACGCGACGGGCCACGCTGCGGGACGCCTCTCGAAGCCGCTCGTCCTCGAGCTGCTCGAAGGGGCGCGCGAGCTCGGCCGTCCGCCCGTCGGGCCACGTCTCGGCGAGCGCGAGCAATGCCGTCGCCCGAACGTAACTGCCGAGCGTTTCGGCGAGCACGACCCGCTCGAGCAACGCGCGCACGCGTTCGCACTGAGCCGCGCTCGGCGGTCGCGGCCCACTCCGCACGCGGTCCGTGCACAGGTCGCGCACGCCGGAGAGGAGCGCCAGCGTGAGCTTTCCCGACCGGAGCGAGCGCTCGACCGCGTCGATGAGCGGGTCGAGATGCGAGCCGCCGCAACGCCGGAGCACGGACGCCGTGCGCGAGACGATCGAAGGGCGGCGGTCGGACAAGAACTCGGCCGCCCATGCGCAGATTGCGGACTGCTCCTCCGCGGTCCAGCGCTGCAGGTGCTCGGTGCCCTGGAGCGCCGCCAACACGACGGGCGTGCTCGCTTGGCGGGCCACGTCGCGAAGCTTCGGCAAGACCCCGAGCCGCCCGTGCGTGAGTACGTACCGATACCCGATGACCCGCAGCTCTTCGCTCGCGGCGCGCTCGAGCGCGCGAAAGAGGCCCTCGGCCTGACCCCCGAGCACGGCGGCGTGGACGGCCGCCGGCAGAGCGTGGCGTGCCCGCGGCAAGGGCAAGCGAAGCACGACGTCGAGAAACCGCTTCGCTTCCTCCGAGCCCAGCGCGCCGGGCTTCAACTCCGGGCCCCAGGATTCGCGAAACCCGAGATGGAGCACGTGGGCCGCGGCGGCCTGCAGGCGCGGATCGTCCGCGGAAAGCGCGGCGGTAAACGTCGGCACGGCGTCCACGCGCGACCGTCGTCGCGCGGTGTAGTGCGCGCTCAGTGCCCGAGCTTCGTCTCCCGGACACGCGAGACGATTCACCGCGAGATCGAAGCGGCAGCGCTCGACGAGCCGAGTCAGCTCGCCATACAGTACCGGGTCGGCCGCCCGCGGTAGCAGTGCGGGGCCCGCCGTCCGAGCGGCGCCGAGCGCCGTAGGGTCGGCCCGTTTTCGGCGGTCACACGCCGGCGCGGCGAGCAGGATCCCCGAAATTCCGAGCGCGAGCCATCGCCGAATCGAGCCCACGGAGTCCTCGGGAAGCGAAGTAGCACGAGCGTTGCGCGCGCGGTACGAGGCATGCTCGGCTCGGATCGATGAGGAGGCTCGTTTCGACGTTCGCGATTGCCGTTGTGGCCTGTTCGCCGACACGCGCGCCGTCGCCCGCCGAGCCACAGGGGGACGCCGCGCCCGCGGGGCCGAGCAGCGGGCGTTCGCCGACCGCGGATACCGCGGCCGAAACGGCTTCGCCGAGCACGAGCACCGCGGCGCGCTTCGAGATTCGGGCGCTCGCGGTGGAGGGCTTTCTGGACGCCGTCGTCGCGCTCCCCGAACGCACGGAACCGTTGCCCCTCGTCGTCGCGGCGCACGGTGCCGGAGGCGATCCGGAGTGGACGTGTCGCAGCTGGGCGGAGCGGGTGCGCGGTCGGCGCATCGTTCTCTGTCCCCGGGGTCGAGCGATCTCGAAACGGAAGCCTTGGGGCTACTACTATCCGGACCACTACGCGCTCGGCGCCGAAGTGCTCGCCGCCGTGTCCGCGCTCGAACGCGAGCTCGGAGCGCGCCTCGCTCCGGGCGGAGCGCTCTACACGGGGTTTTCGCAAGGCGCGAGCATGGGAGCGCTCTTCGTTGCGGAGCACGGCGCCCGCTTCCCCGCGGTGATCCTCACCGAGGGCGGCACGACGGAGTGGTCGCTCCAGAGCGCGCGCAAGTATGCGGAGAGCGGCGGCAAACGCGTGCTCTTCGTGTGCGGCAATTCCGGGTGCCAACGACGCGCCGAAAAGAGCGCGGCCTTGCTCGAGAAAGCCGGAGTCGCGGCGCGCGTGGAGCACGTCCCCGGCGGGGGCCACACCGACGACGGCGCCGTGGGCGAGCGGCTCGACGCGACCTATGGCTGGGCCCTCGGCGAGCCGCAATGAGCCTCACGTCGCGGCCCAGACAATCGTGACGACCGGGTAGGA
>QGUH01001192.1 GCA_003242355.1 Pseudomonadota bacterium | reverse complement strand
CCGAGACCCCCCCGGAGCCCGGCGGGTGCGCCGCTCGAGGTCTGCGCGCGCGGCCGGTGGGCCCCGCCCCTCGGCGCCGGCCCCCGGGCCCCGGGCTGCCGGCGACGATCGACTCCTGCGGGCGATTCGCGCCCGCCCGAGGCCCGGGCGACGCACGCACGCGTCGCCCGGCCGAGCGCCTCCGAACTGTCACGCTCGGGAGAGCGCCATCACCAAGGGCGAGGCTCGCGTCATTCGAAGCGGTAGTAATCCAGCGCGAGCAGCGGCTGCGACGGCGTGCCGGCGAAGCGGAGGCACAGGTCGTGAACCCCGCCCGGGATCGTCACGTCACACGCGACGTCGGTCCACGCCTGGAAGCCGCCGGTCGACTCGACGGTGCACGTGCCCGCGAGCTCCCCGGGTGTTTCGGTGAACCCTTCGCAGCCCCCGACGTGGAGCTCGATGCTGCCTCCGGTGGCGTGCCCCGAAGCCACCCGCGCATGAAAGCGCGTGGCGCCCGCTCCGAAATCGAGCTGCGAGTAACCGATCCAATCGCCATCGTGCAGATCGACCACGGCCACGCCGACTCGCTCCATTCCGGAGCGGACGAAATCGACCTCCACGCCGCGCTGGTCTGCCATCATCTCCGCTTCCACCCGCGAAAAGGCGGGCACGCTC
The DNA here is from genome assembly GCA_003242355.1 of Pseudomonadota bacterium. Classification (GTDB taxonomy): domain Bacteria; phylum Myxococcota_A; class Polyangia; order Polyangiales; family Polyangiaceae; genus PMG-095. Next base: position 1,180 of record QGUH01001192.1, on the reverse strand, counting down.
TTGAGCTGCGCGACGCGGCCTCCCGCGGCCGGCACCTGAACGATCTTACCGTCGGCGTCGTACGTCAGCGGAGCGATCGCGATGCTGCGCTGATAATCGGAGAACCCATCGCGGTTCGAGAGCACCCGGTTGTGGTAGAAAATGTACCACTTGCCCTCGTACTCCACGATCGAGTGGTGGTTGTTGTTCCCGTTGTTGCCCTCGGGGTTCGGGAGAATCGTGCCGGCGTATTCGAAGCCGGTCATCGGATTGTCGCTCACCAGGTAATCGATCTCGGCGGAGTGGTTCGCGAACGTGGTCGAGTACGAGAAGTAATACTTGCCGTTGTACTTGTGCAGGTACGACGCTTCGAAGAAGTCCGGCGCGGGAATCGTCGTCGCCGAGGGATCCTTGAGGCTTATCATGTCGTCGTTCAGACGAATCACGCGCGCATTGTTGCCCGTGTCCGGAGGGCCGCCGCCGAAGTACAGGTACGCCTGACCGTCGTCGTCGACGAAGCACGCCGGATCGAAAATCCAATCGACGTCGCCGACGCCGGGCGTGTTCGAGTCGATGAGCGGCTTGCCGATCGCATCGACGAAAGGACCAGCGGGGCTATCGGAGACCGCGACGCCGATCCCGCTGCCGGCGTTGGGGAAGTACAAGTAGTACTTGCCCGTGACCGGGCTGTGGCAGCAATCCGGCGCGTACAGCCGATCCGTCCACGAGATGTCTTTGGCATCGAGCACCACGCCGTGGTCTTGCCAGTTGACGAGATCGTCCGACGAGAAGGCGTGATAGTCGGTCATGTCGTATCCCATCTGCTCGTCGAGGTCGTGCGACGTGTAGACGTAAACCCGCCCCTCGAAGACGCGCGCAGCGGGATCTGCCGTGAACACGTGACTGACGATCGGATTGCGGGCGAAGCCGTTCGCCGGCGCTGGGGGGAGGCCCCCGCTGCCGCCGCCGCCGCCCATCGCTCCCCCGCCGCCCGAGGCGCCCGCAGTGCCGCCCTCGGTGCCTGCGGCGCCGCCCATCGCGTTGGGCTCCGAGCCACCCGCGCCACCGGCCTCGGTGCCGCCGCTCCCGGCCGTCATCGAACCGCCGGAGCCGGCCGTTCCCCCGACAGCCGGGTCAGCGCCGCCAGCGGTGGATTCGCTCCCGCCCGTAGCCGCGCTCGCGCGCGGCGTCGGCGCGCCGG
>QGUH01001191.1 GCA_003242355.1 Pseudomonadota bacterium | reverse complement strand
CGCGCTCGAAAGCGCGCTGTCGGTCGAGAGTCGAGCGACGTTTTCGTGTCTCGCCGCCCTCGAGCGGATCGCGCTGCGCTTCGAGCGACCGGAAGTCGCGCTTTCCGCGCTCGAGGCCCAAGCCCGCTGGATCACCGAGGCCGAAGCCGACGCGGGCAAGGGCGCCGCGGTCGGCGTTCCGGAGCGCCTGCGCGACCCGGTCGTCGGTGCCGAACGTCTGGTCGCGGCCGCCGAGCTCGCGTGGGACGGCGATCCGGAGCGCGCCGGGCTCTTGCTCGATCGCGCGCTCGCGCTCGCTCCGGGCACGGCACCCCTCCCCCGACTGCGGCGCGATCTCGCCGACCGCACGGGCGACGGCTCGCTCTGGGAGCTGCTCGTTCACGAGGAGATCGAGCGCCTCGGCGGCGGACGCCGCGCGGCCGCCCTCTGGACGACCCTTTCGCTGCGCGCGACACGCGCCGGCGACGACGAGCAGGCCCTCGCCGCGCTCGAACAGGCATCCTCGCTCGATCCGAAGGGCGTTCTCGCCCGCGCCCTCGAGCTCGAGATCCTCGCGCGCACGGGGCGCGCGAGCGATCTCGCCCGCGCGCTCGCCGCTGCCGCCGAGCGGGTTGCGCCCGGCAGAGCGAGAACGGAGCTCGTGCTCGCCGCTGCCGACGCGCACGCGCGGCTCGCGTGCGATCCGAAAGCGGCGGAAGAGCTGCTCGATCGGGCGCCGTCTCTCGGTGTGTCGCTCGAGGAGGTGGCGCCGTTCCGACGTCTCCTGTCGGTGATCGGGTCCGACGCCGGCTTCACGGAGCGCGCAGCACGCGCGCTCTTGCAGAGCACGCTCGACGACGACGAGCGCGCAGAGCTCGCCTTCGAGCTCGCGCGCGGCGCCGCGCTCGCGGGAGACACGGAGCGCGCCATCTCCCACCTCGAAGCGCTCTCCGCGACCGAGCGCGGGGCGTTCCTCGGTCGGATTCTGCTCGCCTATGCGCTGCGCGCGACGGCGCTGCCGCACCCGAGCTCCGCCGACGTGGAGCACGCCGCGCTGCGCGCCCTGATGGATGCCTCCGAGCCGCGCACGGCACGCGCGCTCGGCCTCGCGGCGGCACGCCGAGCGCTCGTCCGCGGCGATCTGTTGCGCGGCGCCGAGGAGCTCGAGCGGCTGCACGCCGCGCAGCCCTCCGATTTGGTGGCGGCCCAGGCGCTCGCCACGCTGCACGCCGACACGGAAGCGCCGCTCTGCGCCGCCGACGTGCTCGCGACGGCCGCGGCGCACGACGACGACGTCGAACGGATCGCCCTGCTCGAGATCGAAGCGGGACTGTACGCCTGGCGCGCGCGCGATCGCGAGCGCGCGGTGCGCGCGTTCGGGCACGCGGCGGATGCGAGCCCGAGCGCGGGTCGGCCGCTGCTCGGAGTCGCGCTTTCGGCGACGAGCGCGTCCAATCCCGAGCTGCGCCGACAAGCGCTGGAAGCGCTCGAACCCACGGAGCCGTCGCTCGCGCGCCTCGAGCGCTTCGCTCTCGAAGTGGGGCCCGGCGGCTTGCCCGAGGAAGCCGAGCGCGCGATCGACGGGCTCGAAGGTGCGAGCGAGGAGGCGCTCGCGCGTGCCGCGACGCTCGCGCGCGCGTTGTACGGCCACTCCGACATCGACGGTCGACGGCGTGCGCTCGACGCCCTCGCCGGCTGGAGCGCGCCGGCGGCGCGGCTTGCGCGGGCGATCGCCCATCGCTTGGAGCTCGAGGGCCCGAACGGCACGGCGCCTCCCGATCCGCTCCACGCGCTAAAGAGCGCTGCGGCGTGGGCCGAGGGCGAGCCGGGTGCGGCGCCGCTCGTCGAGCGGCTCGCTT
>QGUH01001190.1 GCA_003242355.1 Pseudomonadota bacterium | reverse complement strand
GACGAAGGGCGCGATCGATCCCACGGTCGCGAGCACGTTCAGGCCGCGCCGGAGCTCGGCGGCGACCTTCTCTTTTTGCCGCTCCGATTCGCCGCGTGCGAGCTCCACGGGAGATACGCGTCCGCCCGGCTCGTCGCAAGCGCGCAGGTAACGCCGCACGACCGTGGCGAACAGCTTGGCGAGAGGAGAGGCACCGCACTCGTCGCCGGCTTTGACGAGCTCTTCGAGCTTCCAGTCGGCGATGAGCGGCGCCGCCAGGGCGGCGAAGCGCTTCGACTCGCGCCCGGAGCGGTAGAACGCAATCGAGCGCTCTACCGCGACGCCGACGGACACAATGGCCATGAACGCCAAAACGCCCGCGATGAGCAGGCTGAGCGGCGACATCGACGCGATGACGTGACCGAGATTGAACGACATGTTTGACTCTCCGATCGCTTTCGAACCCGTTCAGGTCTTGATGCGAAACCGGAAGCGCTGAATGCGCACCACGGATACCGGTTTTCCGTCGAGCGACGCGGGCTGGAAACGCCAGCTCTTGACCGCAGCCAGACACACGGCGTGCAGCTCGGGCGGTCCCTTCATCACCTTGGCCTCGGTGACCACGCCGGTTTCGCTCACCACGTATCTGACGATCACCGTGCCCTCGATTCCCGCGGCTCGAGCCGAGCTCGGCAGCTCGGGCTGCGCCTGCGAAATCGGAACGGGCGGCGTCACGTTCTCGGTGACCCGAATCGGACCGCGCGGCGGCGCCTTGGGCGCGGGCGGCGGCTTCGGCGCCTCCGACACGGGAGGCGGAGGCTTCGGGGGCTCGGGCTCGGGCTGCTCGGCGAAGGGGTCTTCGTCGGCTGCGAGCGGCTCGGTGACGTCCGCTTCCTTCGGTGCCTCCCTGGGCACTTCGAGCGGCGTCGTCGCTTTGGGCGGCTTCGGCTTCGGTTTCGGGGGTTCCTCGGCGACCGGCGGCGGCTCGGGCTCCGGCTCGGGCTCCGGCTCGGGCTCCGGCTTCGCGAGGAGCTGGATCTCGACGGCTTCTTCGGCGTCAACGGGCGACGCGCCGTGCGCCGTCGCGACCACGAACGCGATCGACGCGGCCACGCTCGCCGTGCCCACGAGGTAGCCGACGAACAGACGCTTCGCGCGAACGGTGTCCACGCTCGAGCGGTTCCAGGCGTCGAGGTCCATGAATGCGCCCGGGAGCCTGCGTGCGCCGCGTAGCGAACGCGTGACGAATGCGCAAACTGGCTGGCGCACCGTGTGACACTCCGGTGACGGCCGGTCGGCAACGCCCGTCGGCACGGCGCTCCGAGCGCGGACTGGTCGCCCTGCTTGTGCCTGCTTTCACTCGGTGCATAAGCTCGCGCCCCCATCAGAAAGGAACCGCCCTCCATGCCCGCCCCGTTCGTTTCCGAGATTTTCGAACCAGAGCTCTGGCAAGAGGTGGAAGGATTCCACTTTCAGGACATCACCTATCACCGCGCGCGCAACCTCGGCGCCGTGCGCGTCGCCTTCAATCGCCCCGAGGTGCGCAACGCGTTCCGGCCGCAAACCGTGGACGAGCTGTACACGGCGCTCGAGCACGCCCGCACCTCGAGCGACGTGGGCGCGGTTCTGATCACGGGCAACGGGCCGTCTCCCAAAGATGGCGGCTGGGCGTTCTGCTCGGGAGGCGACCAGCGCATTCGGGGAAAGGACGGGTACACGTACGCAGGGACGCAAGGCGCCGACCCGGGCCGCCTCGGGCGCCTGCACATCCTCGAGGTGCAGCGCCTGATCCGCTTCATGCCGAAGGTGGTGATCGCGGTGGTGCCGGGCTGGGCCGTCGGCGGCGGCCACAGCTTGCACG
>QGUH01000202.1 GCA_003242355.1 Pseudomonadota bacterium | reverse complement strand
GACGGGGCACCCGAGCATGCAGGCCGGCTCGAGGCAGTGGTGGCAAGAGGTCGTCACCGTGATTTGGGCGGGCGCTTCGACCGTGCCCCCGTGCAGGAGGCCGACGGTGCGGAACATCTCCCCTTCGTCGAGCCCGTTCAGGCTGTGGCACGCGGCGACGCAGGCTTTGCATCCCGTGCAGCGATCGAGGTCGACCTCGAACGCGTACTGCTCGCCGGCTCGGGGTCGCTCGAGGGGGATGAGGTCGCGGTAGTACTTGGCGTTGCGTGGGAGCTCGCACGCATCGTGCAGCTTCGAGAAGCGTTCGACCGCCGTCAGCCGCTGCTGCTCCTCGAGCAGCGCGGCGACCGGCAGAATCGGCAGTCTGCGTTTCGCCTGTGACGGCTCCGCGGCGGGGGCCAGCGAGGGATGTGGAATGCTCGCGCTCACGACGAGACGGCTCCTTCTCTCCCCAGGGGGAGGGCGAGTTCGGGCGGGGCATCGCTGGGCGCCTCGATGCTCCGCAACCGGGCGCGTTCGAGGCTGCGCACGACGGAGTGCATCCAGGCGAGGGTGACGAGCGAGAGCACGAACAGGAACGCCCACGCGCTCGACCACATCCCCGTCCAGCGCAACAGATACCCGAATACGATCGGACAGAAGAATCCGCCGAGCCCACCGACGACGCCCACGAGCCCTCCAACGGCGCCGACTTGGCCCGGAAAGTAGTCCGGGATGTACTTGTAAACGGCCGCCTTTCCGATCCCCATCGCGACGCCCACGGCGAAGACGAGGAAGGTGAAGACGCCGATTCCGGGTGCGAAAACGAGTGTCGTCGTGCCGGACGCCAAGAGTTGCTTCTGCTTCACGACGTCGCCCACGCGAACGACCGGAACTTGTCGCGTGGAGAGCGCGAGCGCGGCGTCGCTCGCTGGCGGTGGGGCGCTGCGCAAGCCGTACCGAAAGTTGCCCACGACGATCTCGTCGTGGGTCACGCGCGTGACGACACCGCCGAAGCGGGCGCTGACGCCCTCGCCCGGCGTGGTGAGTTGCATGCGGGGAACGGCGAGGAAAAAGCAACCCGCGACGCACACTCCGAACACCCCGTAGAGCGTGCGGCGCGCTCCGTACCGATCCGAGAGCCAGCCGCCGAGCGCGCGGATCACACCCGAGGGGAAGCTGAAGATGGCCGTCAAGAGCCCCGCCGTGGCGAGCGATACCCCGAACACGTTCACGTAGTAGGGCACGAGCCACTGCGCGAGCGCGACGAAGCAGCCGAAGACGAGGAAGTAGTACAGGCCGAAACGCCAGACTCGAATCGAGCGCAGTACCGCGATTTGCTCACCGAGCGACGGGTCGGTGCCAGGGCGCTCCTTCCGGTCCGCGGGAACGAACACGAAGAACGCCGCGGCGGTGAGGAGCATGAGGCCCGCGAGAACGAGTGGTAAGAGTCGCCATCCGTCGGGGTTCGCGCCGTCGTCCGTGAAGGCTCGAAGCAGCGCCGGCGCCGCGAGGGTCGTCAGCGCGGAGCCCGCGTTTCCCGCGCCGAAAATGCCGAGCGCGGTGCCCTGGCTGTGCTTCGGGAACCAGGCGGACGTGTGCGCGACGCCTACCGCGAAGCTCGTTCCGGCCAGCCCGAACGCGAGCGACCCCACGAGAAACCCCGCGAACGTCTCGGCGCCGGCGAGGAGCAAGGCGCCGAGCGCCGAGGCGAGCAGCACGCCGGAGAACACGCGGCGACCGCCGTAGCGGTCGGTGAGCATGCCGACCGGCAGCCGCAGCAACGAGCCCGTGAGGACGGGAGCGCCCAGCAGCCAACCGACTTCGATCGCGTCGAAGGTGAACGTCTGGGTTTCCACGAGGTGCGTGACGAGCACGCCGTTCAACATCCAGAGCGCGAAGCACGCAGTGAACGCGAACGTGTCGAGCGCCAGCACGGACAAGGCGCCCCGGCGCGCGGTCATGCGACCCTCCTCGGCACGGGACAGACCTGGACGCGGCCCGCGACGACGCGGACCGGGTAGACGGGGAGACGAACATTGGAGTCGTCGAGGCAGACTCCGGTTCGGAGATCGAAGCTCTGCTTGTAGATGGGGGAGGCGATTTTGGGGACACCGCCGCGATCGCCGACGATGCCTCGGGCGATCACGAAGGCGCGGCTGAACGGATCGAAGTTCGAGATCGCGTAGAGGACGCCGTCCATCGTGCGCACGAGCGCGATTTGCTCACCCTCGATCAGAGCGGCCGCCCCGGCGCCGGGCAGGACGTCGTCCATCGCGCAAACGTCGATCCAAACGAGCTCCTTCGACTCACCGGGCTCGAGCCCACAAGCTTCGTTCTTTGCTTCGCTTCTCGAATCGTTGGTCGCCAGCATGTCGATTCTTTCCGGTGCTCACGCGGGGACGACGGGAAGGCGGACGCGCCCCTGCTCGAGGAGGCGCTGTTTTTCCGACCAGAACGCGGGACGGTGCTGTTCGCGCTCGCGCACGAACACGACGCTCGGATCCGGAGTGTCGCTGTTGACGAACGAGCGGAACATCCGGACCTTGTCCGGATCCTCGAGCGTGGTTTTCCACTCGCACTGGTAGGTGTTCACGATGCGCGCCATGTCGGCCTCGAGCTCGGCAGCGATGCCGAGCGAGTCGTCGACGACGACCTTGCGCACGTAGTCGATTCCCCCCTCGAGCTTGTTGAGCCACGTCGCGGTCCGCTGCAGGCGATCCGCCGTGCGCACGTAGAACATCAAGAAACGATCGAGGTAGCGAACGACGGTGTCGGCGTCGATGTCGGCGGCGAGGAGGACGGCGTGTTGCGGCTTCATGCCTCCGTTGCCACAGACGTAGAGGTTGAAGCCCCTCTCCGTCGCGATGACGCCGAAGTCCTTGCCCTGCGCTTCGGCGCACTCGCGCGCGCATCCGGAAACGGCCCCCTTCAACTTGTGGGGGCTGCGCAAGCCCTTGTAGCGGTGCTCGAGTCGCAGCGCGAGCCCCACCGAGTCCTGCACGCCGTAGCGGCACCAGGTGCTGCCGACGCACGACTTGACGGTGCGCAGCGCCTTGCCGTACGCGTGGCCCGATTCGAACCCCGCGTCCACGAGGTCCCGCCAGATGGCGGGCAGCTGCTCGAGCCGCGCTCCGAACATGTCGATGCGCTGTCCCCCGGTGATCTTCGTGTACAGGCCGTGCTTCTTGGCGATGGTGCCGAGCGCGATGAGCTGATCGGGCGTAATCTCGCCTGCGGCGACGCGGGGAACGACGGAGTACGTGCCGTCGCGCTGGATGTTGGCGAGATACCGGTCGTTCGTGTCCTGGAGGCCGGCGTGCTCCTTCTTCAGGATGTAGTCGTTCCAGGTAGAGGCGAGGATCGAGGCGACGGCAGGCTTGCAGATCTCGCAACCCTGTCCGCGCCCATGCTCGCGGATGAGTTGCTCGAACGTGCGGATGCCGCGCACGCGCACGATGTGAAAGAGCTCCTGGCGCGTGTGGGGGAAGTGCTCGCACAGGTGATTGTTCACGGTGACGCCGGCGCGCACGAGCTCCGCCTTGAGGAGATCGGCGACCAGGGTCGCGCAGGAGCCGCAGCCCGTGCCGGCTTTCGTGCACTTCTTGACCGCCGGGAGCTCGGCCAGGCCCTGCTCTCGGATGACCGTGCAGATCGTGCCCTTCGTCACGTTGTGGCACGAGCACACGAGGGCCGAGTCCGGAAGGTTCTCGACGCCGGGGCCAGAGGGCGCGCCGCCTTGGGAAGGCGGCACCAGCAAGGCCTCGGGATGGTCGCCGACGTCGATGCCGTTCTGAACGTAGCTTTGGAGCGAGGCGTACGACGACGCGTCGCCGACGAGCATGCCGCCGAGCAGGCGGCGCCGATCGGCGCTCAGCACGAGCTTCTTGTAGACCCGAGCGACCCCGTCGAAGAGGCTGATCACCCGCGCGCCGGGAGTGGCGGCGAACGCGTCGCCGAAACTGCCGACGTCCACGCCGAGGAGCTTCAGCTTGGTGCTGAGATCGAAGTCACCGCACGCGGCGTCCTTTCCGGCGAGCGTGCGTGCCACCACCTCCGCCATGCGGTATCCCGGTGCGACGAGGCCGTAGGTCTTGCCGCCGAGGGATGCGCACTCGCCGATCGCGTAGATCGAGGCGTCGCTCGTTCGGCAGCGCGCATCGACGACGATGCCCCCGCGGTCGCCGATGGAGAGCCCGGCGGCGCGCGCGAGGTCGTCGCGCGCGCGAATGCCCGCGGAGAAGACCACGAGATCCGTTTCGAGCCGCGAGCCGTCGGCGAAGGCGAGCTCGAGCGAGCCACTCGCGGTGCGCGTAATGGAGGTGGTTTGCTTGCCGAGGTGCACCTGGACACCCAGCGCTTCGATGCGGTCGCGCAGCACCGCGCCACCGGCGTCGTCTACTTGGAGCGGCATGAGCCGGGGCATGAACTCCACGACGTGTGCCGCGAGCCCGAGCGACACGAGCGCGCCCGCGGCTTCGAGCCCGAGCAGCCCACCGCCGATCACCACGCCGCTCTCGGCACGTGCTGCCGCGTCGCGGATCGCTTCGAGATCCTCGATGGTGCGATACACGAAGCAGTTCGGCAGATCGTTGCCCGGGACGTTGGGGACGAACGGGCGCGAGCCCGTGGCGAGCACGAGCGTGTCGTACTCGAGCGTCGCGCCCGAACGGGTGTGGACGCGCTTCGCATTCCGGTCGATGGCGACTGCCGGATCTCCGAGCCGGAGCTCGATGCCGAGCTGCTCGTATTCCTCGACGGTGGCGAGCGCGAGGGCGGCGGCATCCTTGCCCTCGAAGAACTGCGAGAGGTGAACCCGATCGTATGCCGGACGGGGCTCTTCGCCGCAGACGATCACGTGGTGGGTCGCCACGAGACCGAGCTCCGCCGCCTCCGTGAGGAACCGGTGTCCCACCATGCCGTTTCCAATCACGACGAGTTGCTTCCGGGACATACGACGATCGTCGTGGTCGTTCGTTTCGTGTCGGTTTTGAGCGCGTCTCGCGATCATCACTCGACGGCGTTTTCCGCTCGCAACGTGTTTCGCAGCAGTTTCCATGCGCCTCGGAGCGTTTCTCTTGCGTGAACACGGTGCGCAGCGTCGGCGAGTCTCAGAAATGTTCTCGATACGAAGACCCCTTTTTCCCCGTATTTGGCGGCAGCGATTGCGGCCCGGAGAACACGCGTCTCGCTTCCGACAAAATTGTCGTCGCGCGGCGGTCTCGGAACACCAATCGCTTCGACCGGCGCGTCCCGCCGAAGGGAATTCGGCGCGCGCCGATCCGTCGAACCGATCGACGTTCCAGGAGGGCCCAAACCGGGCTCAAACCAGATCGCGGATGACGGCGTCTGCGAGCAGAAAATGGCGCTTGTCGAGGCGCAACCGCGAGCCGTCGCGGACGAGCGCGCCTCGCGTCGTCCAGCGCTCGATGGCGCGCTCGCGTGCGCGGGTGAGCACCGGAACACCGAGGGTCCGCTCGAGCTCCGCGGTGTCGATCCCTTCGGCCAGACGCAGGCCGAGCATGAGGCGTTCGGAGAGCAGAGTGGGTGGAGCGAGCGGCTCGACGCTGGCAACGAGCGGGCCGACGCGGTCGAGAGCAGCGGTAGGGCGCGACGCGAAGCCGAGATAGCGGTCGAGGTTGGGCGTGTTGCGATACCGAAGCGCACCGTGCGTCGCCGGGAGTGTCCCGAAGGCGCCGACACCGAGACCCAGATACGGGGCGCCGCGCCAGTAACCGAGGTTGTGACGTGCTTCGGCGCCGGGGTGGGCGTAGTTGCTGATCTCGTAGTGCGCGAACCCTGCGCCTTCGAGCGCCTCCTCGATCGCGGTGAAGCATTCGGCGACGACGTCGTCCGACAGCAGCGGTAAGCGACCCCGCCGCGCGCGCTCGCCGAACCGCGTTCCGGGCTCGATGGTGAGCGCGTATGCGCTCAGGTGCGTGAGGCCGAGCCCGGCGAGCCGTCGGGCTTCGTCGGCGGCTTCGCCGGGTGTTTGGCCGGCGACGCCGAAGATCAAATCCGCGGAGACACGCTCGAAGCCGGTCCGTAGGGCGCGTTGAACGGCCGCGAGCGCTTCCGCGGTGTCGTGCACGCGTCCGAGGAAGCGCAGGCGGTCGTCGCTGAGGCTCTGCACGCCCAGGCTGATTCGGTTCACGCCCGCTGCGAGCAGCCCTTCCGCGACGCGCTCATCGAAGCTCGAGGGGTTGCACTCCACCGTGACCTCGAGCGCATCTTCGGTTGGAAAGCGGGCGCGTATGGCCGTGAGCACGCGCCGGAGCTCGACCGGGTCCCAGAGTGAGGGCGTTCCGCCACCGACGAAGATGGTGCGGAGCGGGTGCGCACTCAGGGAAGCTGCCCGCAGGTCGAGCTCGCCCAGCACGGCTTCCGTGTACGGGCCCGCTTGAACGACCCGCTCGGTGACGGGAACGCTCAGAAAGTCGCAATAGGGACATTTGCGCTCGCACCACGGAAAGTGCACGTACACCCCGAACCCTGCCGAGGGCAGGGGCGGCGAGGAAGCGGCTGGTTGTGCGGTGTGCACGGCGAGCATGCTTCCCGAGGCGTAGCATCGAATCCCGAAATGCCCGGGCGGGCCGCGCGGCCCTTGGTCGAGCGGCGATCTTCGAGCAAACTCCGCGCCCGTGAAGCTCTACAAAGCCCACGGCCTCGGT
>QGUH01001189.1 GCA_003242355.1 Pseudomonadota bacterium | reverse complement strand
AGCGAGTCGCGTCGGGGAGCTCGAGGGGCGGTGAGCCCCTCGAGGAGGATTCCGGTGGGGGCGGGTGGGCGGGACGTAACGAGTCCTGCGACGCCAAGAGCCATACGCCCCGTCCTCGGTCGTCCCTTCCTCCCGTCACCACGGGTGGGCGGGACGTAACGAGTCCCGCGACGCCAAGAGCCGTACGCCCGTCCTCGGTCGTCCCTTCTCCCGTCACCACGGATCTCCATCACGAGCGATCGATCTGGGGCGGCCTCGGCGGAACGAATGGCCCGAAAGAGGGTCCGCGTCACGACGGATCCATCACGAGCGATCGAACTGGGACGGGCCCGCCGAACGCACCGAAGAAGCGGGCGGCCCACACCCCGAGCACGGCGACGAGAAGAAGCACGCCGAGCCCCGTGACCAGCGGATGCCGCGGCGGGAAGAGTCGAGGCAATCGCACGCGCGGCCCGGCGACGAACCGAACGATCGCCGCTCCGAGCACGAACGCGACGAGGGGCGCAAGCACGGGCACGAGCGGGTGGAAACGCAGCGCTCCGTGGACGTCTCCCCGCAGCAATCGGAGGGTTGCCCGCGTCAGCCCGCAGCCTGGGCACGGAACACCGAACAGCGCCGCGGTCGGACAGAGCGGCGCTTCGAACGCGACGGCCAGCGCGAACAGCGCGGCGAGCAGGGCGACGAGCGCGGCTCGGACCACCACGAAGTGCCCTTAGCACCGCGGAACGAGCCGAAGCGGCGATTCGACGCACCCTGCAGCGCGAGCCCCGTTACCCGACCGAGCTCGCGCTGCGAACGCGATGCGGCGACGCTCAGCGCGCGGGCGGCAGAGACGGCCCGCGCCCGGTCGCTTCCCAGATCTGATTCAGGTCGACCGGCAGGAAATAGAGCCCGAGCAGCAAGTACAGAATCGGATGCACCACCTCGGGATTGGACACGCCGGCCTGGCGCTTGGCGTCGAGAACCTTTTCCGGCAACCGCCACATCTCGATCAGGCCGAGGACGGGAACGAACACGAGGATGGGGTGGATGTCGTCCTTGCGCCGGAAATCCTTCAGCTCGCTCACCATCTGGAAGAGCTGAATCAGGCCGTAGACGAAGCAGAGCATGCCCAGGACGAGGACGAGCACCGGATTGCGGGTCGTGCCGACCGGGCCGGGCATCGAGGGACGCGCGGGATCCGCTGCCGACCCGGACGCGATCGCGCCGGGCGGGGGCAGGGGGGCAAGGCCGCTCGAGTCCACCTGCGGCATGGCGCCGGTCGGGGGGATCTGCGGCATCTGGCCCGTGGGCGCATAGGCAGCGGCAGCAGCAGGCGAGCCGGCCGGAGCGCCTGGCGCCGAGCCGAAGCCAGGCGCTTGACCCGCGGCGGCAGAGCCTGCGGGGGGCTCGAGACCGGGCGCTGCTGGCCCGTTGCCACCCGGCAAGGGTGCGCTCACGGCGGGCGGCGGTGCCGGCTGGCCTGCGGGTTGGGGCGCCCCGGGCACACCACCGAGCGGGGAGCCGGCGCTGCCCTGCGGTGGGGTCGGATTAGCGGCTGCGCCCGGTGTTGCAGGAGCGGCCGGGAACCCGGCAGGCGCCTGCGCGAGCGGCGGCGTCGCGGGCGGTGGCACGGGAGCGGGACCCATTCCCGCCTGATCGGCGACGACGGTGCCGCCCAGGGGATTGACAGGGGGAGGTGCCGGGCGGGCACCGCCGGACGCTGGCGGTGGCGGGGGAGGCGTGGCACGCAGGGGCGGAGGCGGAGGCTGCGGTGCGCCGATGCCGGGAGGCGCAACGCCCAGCATCGTTCCTTTCAGCGCGGCGCGCCCTGCGCCCGGAGGAGGCGGCGGTGTGGTGCCCGCA
>QGUH01001188.1 GCA_003242355.1 Pseudomonadota bacterium | reverse complement strand
CCGGAGAGTGGACGCGTTCTGGTGGTGCGGCCCCGGTCCTCCCCCGGGGTGCGTGCAGGGTCTCGGGCCCCTCGAGCGCGTCGACGTCTCGACCGAGCAGGGTGCGACGCTCGATCGGATGAACGTCTACGTCGAGGTGGTGGAGAAGCCTACCGGGACGTTCCAGATCGGCGCGGGCTTTTCGAGCCTCGAGAACTTCATCGCAACGGCGCAGATCCAGCAGGCCAACCTGTTCGGCAACGGGCAGAGCCTCTCGCTGCAAGCGCAGTTCAGCGGGATTCGCCAGCTCGTCAATCTCCGCTTCTACGAGCCGTACTTCCTCGACAGCCGGTTCAGCGCCAACGTGGATTTGTACGACCAGCTCCGTGTCTACACGGACTTCACCCAGCGGAGCCAGGGTGGCGCGCTGGCGTTCGGCTACCCCATCGTCGAGCCCGAGCTCACGGCGTCACTCACCTACACGGCCGAGCTCGATACCGTGTCGACGGAGACCGACACGACGCTGCTCGGCACCACCTCGACGCGGAGCATCTTCGAAACCCTGCCGCTCGCGAACCTCTTCAACGACGGGTTCACGTCGAGCTTCCGGCCGAGCCTGGTGTTCGACACGCGCGACAATCGTCTCTTCCCGACGAGCGGCATCTATCTCTACGGCTCCACCGAGTTCGCGATGAGCTGGCTCGGCTCGGAGAACGAGTTCATCCGTCACCGATTCGTGGGCCGCTTCTACTACCCGCTCGGGGGCGGCTTCGTGCTCAAGCTCAACTCCGAGGCCGGCCTGGTCACGAGCCCTTCCGCCGAAGGGGTCCCGATTTTCGCTCGGTTCTTCCTGGGCGGTATCCTCGACGTCCGCGGCTTCCGGTACCGCACGCTCGGCCCACGGGTCAATCTGACGGAGGGCGTCGATCCGAACAGCCCGCCGATCCCGAACGGCGCCAACATCGGCGGCAACCTGATGTACTTCCAGAACCTCGAGCTCGAGGTGCCGCTGGTCGAGTCGGTGGGGGTGCGTGGGGTCGTCTTCTTCGACGCCGGCAACGCCTGGAACCTCGAGGACAACTACTGCCGCACGAGCGGCGTATCGATTCGATACAACGCCATCCGGCCGTGCTTCGACGGGCTCGACAGCCTGACGAATCTGCGTACCTCCTGGGGCCTCGGCATCCGCTGGTTCTCCCCACTCGGACCGTTGCGCTTCGAATGGGGCTTCCCGTTCCGGCCCTTGCCGTACGAGGAATCCAGCGTTTTCGAGTTTACGATCGGCAACTTCTTCTGAGGGTTCGCGTATTCTTCCTCGCCGAGACCCGCGCATGGCAAATCCGGAGCGCGACCCGGCCGACGCGGCCCCCCACACGGAGCCGAGCCCGACCCCCACTCCCCCGCCCCCAGACGGGCGTCCCCCGGCGCCGGAGGGCCAGCCTCCGGAAGCGAGCGGCGCGCGCCCCGTGACCGCGGAGACGAGCCCCGTCTCGGACACGCTTCTCTCCGCGCCGACCGTAGCCTCCCGCGAGGATCTCGCCCTCGACGACCGCCTGGCCGTGGTCGAGCGCAGGCTCGACGAGCTCAGCCGCCGCGTCGACCGGCTCGAACGCCTGCCGCGCGCCTCGAACCGCCCCATCGAGCGCGGGTACGCGTTCTGGCTGATCTTCTTGGCGGGCCTGGCCATCGCGTGGCAAATCCTCGCGCTCTTTCGATGACGCGGAGCGGGTCATGACACGACGAGTCGGAATCATTGGCTTTCGTGGGATGGTCGGATCGGTGCTCGTCGAGCGCATGCTCGCGGAACGCGATTTCGACCAGTTCGAGCCCTACTTCTTTTCGACCACGCAGGCGGGCAGCCAGGCGC
>QGUH01001187.1 GCA_003242355.1 Pseudomonadota bacterium | reverse complement strand
GCCCGACTCGATGCCCGGCGGGATCTCGATCTCGAGGCGGCGCTGTGCTTTCGAGAGCCCGCTGCCGCCACAGAGACTGCACGGAACGGTCGGGATGCGCCCGGTTCCGCGGCAGCGCGAGCAAGGGCGTTCGACCGCGATGGGAAAGAGCGCTTGCTGAAAGCGGACTCGCCCGCGCCCGCCGCACGCGCCGCACGTTTCGACGCGGGTGGAAGGCTCGGCGCCGCGGCCATCGCAGCGGGAACAGAGGTCGAGCCGCTCGTAGGTGAGCTCGCGCCGAGCGCCGTGGGCCGCCTCTTCGAGGCTGATTTCGATGGTCTTGCGGAGCGTGCCGCGGTCGCCGCCCCGAAACCCGAATGCTCCCAGAAGGTCGCCGAAGAGGTCCTCGAGTCCCCCGAAGTCGGCAATGTCGGGGCCGCCCGCACCCCCGGGGCTGAACGCCGCCTCGCCGTAGCGGTCGTACGCGGCCCGTTTGTCGGGGTCGCTCAGGATCTGATAGGCTTGGTTGATCCGCTTGAACCGTGTTTGCGCTTCAGCGTCGTTGGGATTCCGATCCGGGTGGTGTTGGGCCGCCAGCCGGCGAAACGCGGCTTTGATTTCGGCTTCGCTGGCTCCTCGTGAGACGCCGAGGACCTCGTACGGATCGAACACCCCGCCGTGCATAGCATCACGGGCCGGCGAATGCTCGGGGGCTCCGCCCCCACCCCCGAATGGCCATGCATGAACGTCGCCGCACGCCGCGTGCTCCGATCGAGCTCAAGGTCGAGTACAAGCAGAAGAACACGTTCTTTGCCGATTATACCCGCAACATTTCGCGGGGCGGCACGTTCATCGCGACCGACAAGCCGCTGCCAATCGGGACCGAGTTCTCTTTCGCGCTGGTCGTCCCGGGGTTCGAGGAGCCACTCAGGCTGCGCGGCAGGGTCGCCCGCATCGTGCGCGCTGGGGAACCCGACGCGGGGAGCCAGCCCGGGATGGGGATCGAGTTCGTGTACGATGTGGCAGAACGCGCCGAGAAGGAGGCGGCCATCGAGCGCTTGATGGTCGACGAGCTCGGCGAGCACCTCACGACCAAGCTCCTCGGTCGCGCACCGGCCGGAGGGGATGTAGAGTCGCCGCCACGGTGAACGACACATTTCGGCAGCCCGACGGGCGGATCCCCGCAAAAGAAGCGCTCGAGCTCCTGCGGGCCGGCAACGAGCGCTTCGCGGCGAACGTGCGCAGCGTGGAAGCGCTCCAGAGCGGCCTGATGCGCGCCGAGCACGCCGAGCGCCAGCAGCCGTTCGCGATCGTGCTCGCCTGCTCGGACTCTCGCGTTCCCGTCGAGATCTTGTTCGACCAAGGGCTCGGAACGCTGTTCGTGATCCGCGTCGCCGGCAACATCGTGGCACCCTCGCAGATCGGCAGCATCGAGTACGCCGCGGAGCGCTTCGGAACACGGCTCGTCGTGGTGCTCGGCCACTCGCAATGCGGCGCCGTGGGCGCGACGCTCGAATCGTTGACCGCGCCGCGAGAACCGGCGTCGAGCAATCAGCTCTCGATCGTCAATCGAATCCGCCCCGCGGTCGACGCCGTGCTGAGCGCCAACCGCGAGCTCGACCCCGCACGCCTCTGGCGAGAATGCGTCCGCGCCAACGTGCGCATGGCCGTCGCCCACCTCCGCCAAGGCTCCGTGCTCCTCGAACGCCTCATCCTCGAAGACGGCATGCGCATCGTCGGCGCCGAATACGACCTCGTCACCGGAAGGGTCGACTTCTTCGAAGGCACCTGACCCAATCCCACGCCGCGCGCGAAACGAAACGCGGGAGCTAAGTAGTCCCGCGCCGTACTTGGCCGTCAGTTCTCG
>QGUH01001186.1 GCA_003242355.1 Pseudomonadota bacterium | reverse complement strand
CATGAGATCTAAGTCGGGTTCGGGGGCGTGGGAATGTGTATAAGAGACAGCTCTCGATCAGGTTGTAGCTGATGGCGCCACAGTCCACGACGAGGAACTCGTGCTCGCGGTGCAGGCTCTTGTCGTGAATGGCGCGCGCGAGCACGTCCTTGCCAGTGCCGGTTTCGCCTTCGATCAACACGCAGGCGTCCGTCGGCGCGATGCGCTCGAGCAGGCCGAAGATGCTGCGCATGGCGAGGCTCGGCCCGATCACCTCGCCGAAGTACGGCTTGTCGCTCGGCAGGATGTGCGTCCGGTTCGGCTCGGCCCGCAGCAGAAGCTCGACGTTGCCGATCGTCAGCGTCGCACCCGGCTCGATGGTGGCCTCGTTCACCGCGGTGCGGCCGACCCGCGTGTGATTGGTGGAACCGAGGTCGCGCACCACGATGCCCTCGGGATGGCGCTCGAGCACGCAGTGGTGGCGCGAGACCGTGTCGTCTGGAAGCACCAGATCGTTGTCGCTCGCCTTACCGATCGTCAGTCGTTCACCGAGCTTGACGCGCCGGCCCCGCGCGGCGCCCGTGACGACGAGCAACACGATTTCGTCCGGTACCGGTGGCGCGCTCCCGTGGGCGCGCGTGCTGGGTTCTCTGGCCTCTGAGGGTTGCGTCACTCGGAGCTCTCGTCGAGGAACACGAGCGTTTGCTCACCGTTCAGAGTAACCCGACGAGTTCGAATTGTCTTCGCTCTCACGCCATCGCCCAGTTCGGCGTGTGTGGAGGTAAGCTCGATGGTGAGCAGGTAGTCGCCATTACGGAGACGGGGCTCGAGGCGAATCGGAGTGCGGTCGGCACGATCGAGCGAGAGGGTGATGCCGTGGACCGGCTCCCGATCGCCAACGGGTGTGAAGCTCGCCTCGAGCGTTTCGCTCGATCGAGCGAGCGCCGGGGAGAGGCGTACGACGATGGGCTGTTCGCGCGGTCGAGAGCGGTCCAGATAGGTGGCGCCCAGCGTGAGGCCGATCGCGAGGGTGACGAGCGCGCCGAGGCGCCGTTCTCGTGAGCTCATCGCGAGAGCTCCGACGTTCTGCGCATCCTGCGGCTGGCTCAACGGGCGCTCGCCGAGGGGGCGGGCTCGGCGCTCCGCGCAGGAGCCGGGCTCGCAGCGGCTGCATCGCTCGGCGAAGCCGTCACGCTCGAAGCGGGAGCTGCGCTGGCCGCGGACGGCGTCTGCGTATCTGCAGCGTGGGCGGAGCGCGTCTGGCGGCTCGAATCGAGCAAGCGCACCAAGCGCACGAGCCCCTGCACCGTCGAGTCGGGAAGCTTGAAGCCGGGCATCGTTCCGCGGCCTTCACGAATCGCGCGCGCAATCGCTTCGTCCGAAGTGGCGGCTTGCCACACCGGGTCGGTGAGGTTGCGGGCGCGGGTGAGCGGACCCTGCGGGCCGTCTCCGGCTCCGACCTGACCATGGCAGCTCGTACAGTTCTGCGTCCACGTGACGAGCGTCACCTCGTCGATCCCGTGTGCAGCGAGCGGGCTCTGCGCACCCGGCTTGACCTCCACCTGTCCCGATCCGGGATTTTGCGTGTGGTCGTGGTCCGCTGGCGTCCACTCACGCAGATCGTTCGGCGCGCGATCGCAGCCGGTGGCGAGCAGGAGACAAGCGACGCCGAGCAGCACGCCGGAACGATGGCTCCTCATGGCGAGCCCGTCCTAGCACATGCAGTGGACGGCCGAGGAACGGCGCGTCGCCGCGGAGCACCCGCCGGCGGCGGGCCGAGGGTCGCTCCCGCTATCGATGAGGAGCGGTGTAGACGCCGCCTAATGGGCAATGCTTGGAGTCGTGGGGCCTATCGGCGTCACGCGGCAG
>QGUH01000201.1 GCA_003242355.1 Pseudomonadota bacterium | reverse complement strand
CTCGTGGCCTGGGTCGAACGCAACTATCGCGATCGCGTCGTGCTCGAAGACCTCGCCGATCCGCTCCTGCTCGACGAGAGCCGCCGCGCGCTCGACGAGCTCACGACCCTGCTCGAGCTCGGCTCGGTCTACGACTTCCAGCGCTCGTGACGGAACGACCCGTCATCGTTTGGCCGCGCGCTCGACGAGCGCACCGCGCGATGCGAGCTCGGCTCGCGCTATGGCTTCCTGGAGTGCGCGACGGCGCTGCGCGAATGACGCGTCATCGCTGAGTGCGCGCTCGACGGCCGCGCCGCGCAGAACGAACTCGACTCGGACTACGACTGCCTGGCGCGCGACGGCAATGCAGAAAACACTCGGCTCGACGCCGCGTCGCAGAGTGGCTCAGTGACGACTGCTCACTCGATGCCCGGCGGGCTCGTGTAGATGAATTCGCCGTGGCAGAAGTTGCAATCGGAGACCTGGCCGTAAAACGGGCCGGTCCTGCCGTTCACGCACCGTTCATCGGGTGCATCACAGAAGTACAGCCACGTCGACAAGCCTTTTCCGTCTTTCATCTTCAAGATGGCGGCAATGCCGACGAGGTTGTCCTCCTCGTCATACATCTCCTTCACGGCCATGCTGCCGGCGGGATAGGTGTCGGGGTCACCGTCGATTCCGGCTTGCTTGGCCGTGACCAGACGCTCACTGAACGCCACGCGCACGCGATCGTGCGGAGAGGTCTGGTACTCCCGCGGCCGAGGTGCGTCCGTCTGGAACAGCCAGCTCATGTATTGCTTGCCCTCGAGGAACGCGCGGATGCCCTCCTCCGACGTGTCCGACGGAACGTCCGTGGGCCACGGGGCGCTCCCGCCATCGGAGCCGCCATTCCCGCCATCACCCGACGCCCCACCGCCCATACCGCCGGTGGCGCCACCCATCCCGGCAGTCCCGCCGCTGTCGCTGCCACCGCTACCGCCCGGCACCCCGCCCGTGTCGCCCGCAGCGCCTCCCTGGCCTGCGGTTCCGCCGGAACCACCAGGTGACTCTCCGCCGCCGGAACAACCCAGGATTCCCACCAGCAGAGAAAAATGCGCCGTGCATACAAGTTTCAGGGGTGCTCGCATCGCGGTCCTCGGGTAGCCGCCCTTCTCTAGCACGTTCTGCCGCGATTTCCTCACAACTCTCGGCCAAAGAGCCCTCTGTCCACACCTCCTCCGAGAGCGTGCTCGCTCATTCGAGCGCGCATCGCGCAATCGCTATCGAGCGCACTTCGATCGCCTCCCGCTCGGCGCGCACGTTGGGATCCTCGCACCAACGTCGCTTGAGCGCAGCGCTATCGAGCCGCTCGCGCGCAGCGAGCGCGTCGCGTGATCGGCGTCGGCATCCGCCGACGTCGCTTGAGCGCAGCGCGAGCGCGTCGCGTGATCGGCGTTGGCATCCATCGACGTCGCTCGCGCGGAGCGCTATCGAGAACAGCGAGCGCGTCGTGTGATCGGCGTTCGGACGCAAGCGCCTACGCCGCTCGCGCGGAGCGCTATCGAGAACGGGGAGCGAAACGTTGCGAGGCTTCACGCGGTAAGCCTCGTACGAGGCTCGCACCGCCCGGTTCCCTCCGAGAGGGTTCCGGGGCCCCGTCACCTGGTGCAGCGCCCATTCTGGCCCGCTCCGCGTGATCGGCGTTCGGGTTCAAGCGCCTGCGGTGCTCGAGCGCACCGCAGTCAACGGTGAGGTCACATCGCGTGATCGACGTTCGAGCACGTATCGCGCGATCGGCGTTTCGAGCGCGCGAGCATCGGGCGTTCGTGCGCAAACGAGGCGAGACCGGAATTCGTGCGCCTGCGCGAGCCCTGCCGACGTTCGGCACGGAAGGGACGGTGCGCGAGCGCGCCGCTCGCTCGGCGATCGGACTTCCGACTAGGAAGCCCGAAGTCGGGGCTCAGCCCGAGACGCCGCGGCCCGTGGCGACGACGCGATACGAGCGAACGCACTGGTCCATCGCGCCGAGCACCGCGCCGAGCATGCCCGCTTGATCGCCGAGCGTGCTCGTGACGATGCGCACGTTGCGACCGCGCAGCGTATGCTTCGCCGCCGATTCGCGCGTCGGATTGAGCAAGTAGTCGCCGGCCGCCGTCACGCCGCCCGCCAGCACGACCATCTCCGGATCGAGCAGGTTCACGAGCGTGGAGAGCCCCATGCCGAGATAGTTGCCGACCTCGGCGAGGATCCGCTGCGCTTCGGCGTCGCCTTGGCGAGCCGCTTCGGCGACCGCTTCGGCGTCGAGCGGCCCCGGAAGGTCCCGGAGCAGGGTCGCAGCGTTGCTCTTGCGAGCGCGCTCCGCTGCCCTCCCGATCGCCCAGCCGGAAGCGACGGCTTCGAGACAACCCCGAAGCCCACAGGTGCACTCGGGACCATCGAGCACCAACGGACAATGGCCGATCTCGCCGCTGAAGCCGTTGTGCCCGTGGAAGAGCCGCCCGTCGATCACGATGCCCGCGCCGGTACCGGTGCCCACGTAGAGCCAAACGTACGAGCGCACACCCTTGGCGGCCCCCGAGCGCCCCTCGGCGAGCGCACCGCTGTTCGTGATGTTCATCACGACCACTGGCAGGTTCAGCACGCGCTGCACGAGGTCGCGAACCGGAGCAGACGTCCATTCGAGGTTCGGGGCGAGCTCGACCGTCCCCGTCGACTGGGCGACCAGACCCGGGAGCGTCACCCCGACGGCTTGCAACCGCTCTCGCGGCAGACCCGCTTCGGCGAGAACGGTGTCGACGAGCCCCAGGGCCAGCTCGACGGAGCGCTCGGGATTGCCGATCACGCCGGGCACTTCCCGAACGGTCCGCAGCTCCCCGCGTGCGTCCGCGACCCCGACGGAGACGGCACTGACCCCGAACCGAATGCCCAGATAAGCCGCCGAAGCCTCGTTGAACTCGAGCAGACGCGCTCGGCGCCCGCCGACGCCAACCGTGTGGTCGTAACCGACCTCGTGGACGATACCGTTGGCAATGAGATCTTCGACGATGGCCGAAACCGTCGGCTTGGTGAGGGTCGAACGGCGAGCCAAATCGGTGCGAGAAACGCGGCCACCCCGCCGGATGATATCGAGAACGATCGAGCGATTTACCTCCCGCATCGCCCGGCTATCGACCTTGCGCTGGATGTCCTTCATACGAGTCAGGCCTCGGGCGGGTGTCCGTCGCCGCGACGCCACCCCAGTCTACCACAGGACTTCTGCGACCAGACTTCGGATTCTGCTAAATTTGCGCAAAGACTCTTGCCAGCTGGCGCCTCAACGAGGTGCCTCGGGAGTCGTCTGCGCCGTGTCCAGGGTCGCCGCGAATTTTCGATATAGGGCGGAGTAGCGGCCCGAGCAACGAACGAGCTCTGCGTGCGTTCCCCGCTCGACGATCCGACCGCCGTCGAGCACGAGGACGAGGTCCGCCTTCTGAATCGTGCTCAAGCGGTGAGCGACCACGAAGCTCGTGCGCCCCGCGAGCAACCGGGCGAGCGCCCGCTGGATCCGCGCTTCCGTCACGCTGTCGACCGCGCTCGTGGCTTCGTCGAGGATCACGATGCGCGGGTCGGCGATCAGCGCGCGCACGAAACACACGATCTGCCGCTGTCCGAGCGAAAGGCCGCTTCCGCGCTCCCCCACTTCGGTCAGAAAGCCGCGCGGCATGCTCTCGAGCACGTCGAGCACGTCGAGCGCACGCGCGGCCGCCCGCACCTCCTCGTCGGTGGCCGAGGGGCGCCCCAGGCGGACGTTCTCGAGCACGCTCCCCGTGAACAGGAAGTTCTCCTGGGTCACGCACGCGATTTGCCGGTGAAGCGAGTCGGAGCGAATGGCGCGAACGTCGACGCCATCGATCAGCACCTCACCCGCGCTCGGCAACGCGAGCTTCGCGACGAGATTCACGAGCGTGCTCTTGCCGCTCCCGGTCGGGCCGACGAGAGCCACCATGCGCCCAGGCTCCGCGACGAAGCTCACGTCCGTGAGCGCGGGCCTTCCTGGCTCGTACTCGAAGCCCACGCCGACGAACTCGACGCGTCCTCGGATGTCGGGCAGCTCGCGCGCATCGGGCGCATCCTCCCAGTCGGGCGGCGTGTCGAGCAGGCGAAAAACCCGCTCGGCGCCCGCCATGGCGGTGAGCGCCTGATTGTATTGCATGCCGATCATCGGAATCGCCGCGAAGAACGCGGTCGAGAGGAAGAAGAACTGAATCAACGCCTCGAGATCGACCGCGCGCACGAGCGCTTGGTGCCCCCCGATGACCAGCAAAATCGCGAGGAAGAGTTGCCCGTTGAACTCGAGCAGCGGTTGGAAAACGGCCGATTTCTGCGCGGCGCCCATGTTGTACTTCGAGTGATCGAAGATGAGCTGCCGGAACAGGCCGCCGTTGACGTCCTGACGGACGAAGCCTTGTATCTCGCGAATCCCCTGGACGGATTCGGCGAGCGTCGCCGTCACACGGCTGAAGCTCTCCTGTTGCGCGCGATACGCCTCGCTCAGCTTCTTCCGGAAATAGCGCACGAGCATCCACAGGATCGGCGCCATCGCCAGCACCACGAGGAAGAGCTGCCAGTCGTAGTAGAGCATCAGCGCCGCCGAGACGAGCAGATTGCCCGCTTGCACGGTCGTTACGAACGCGACGTCCTGCACGCCCGTGCGCACGGCGTCCACGTCGGAGGTGACCCGCGCGATCAGGCTTCCCACTTCCGTTCGTCGGAAGAAGGCCATCGGCATGCGCAAGAGGTGCGCATAGATCTCCGCGCGGAGGTCCTGCACCACGCGCTCGCCGAGCAAGAGCGCGCAGCGCATGCGGTACACGAAGCAGAGCTCCGTCACGGCGGCGAACGCGAGGAAGCCCGCGATCCACAGCGCGGCTCCGCCGAAGTCCGCGCTCGCGATGGGGCCGCTGATCACGCGCGCGACGCCCCAAGCCAGCGCCGGGAGCTGCGCTGCCCGGAGGATCACGAGCGCGAACAGCACGTTCCGCAACGCCGCATGGCGGTTCGTGTACGAAAAGAGCCGGCGGATGATGGCGAACCCGAGGGGGCGCTCGCCCTGCACGTCGTTTCGATTCCGGCTCACGCGAGCACTCCTTCCTCGGAATCGACGCGCTCGTCCTCGCGCTCGCCGAGCTGCAACGTCGCCGTCCGGTAGTACAGGCCGCGCCGCTGCATGAGCTCGGCGTGCGTTCCACTCTCGACGATGCGCCCTCGATCCAAGACCAGGATGCGGTCGGCGTGCCGCACCGTGGAGACGCGATTGCCGACGACGAACGTCGTGCGCCCCGCCATCGCGGCCCGCATGGCGACGAGCACCTCGTGCTCCGTCTCGGCGTCGACGGCGCTCGTCGGATCGTCGAGCAAGAGGATCGACGGCTCGAGCAGAAGGGCACGTGCGATGGCGATGCGCTGGCGCTGCCCGCCCGAAAGGTTGACCGCGCCCTCGGCCAGGATCGTGTCGTAGCCGTCGGGAAGCGCGCTGATGAAGTCGTGCGCGAAGGCGATGCGCGCCGCGCGCTCGATCGCCTCTCGGCTCGCGTTCGGGTGCCCGAAGGCGATGTTCTCGGCCACGCTGCAGCGGAAGAGCAAGCTCTCCTGGAACACGATGCCCACCCGCCGCCGGAGCTCGTCGAGATCGAGCTCGCGCACGTCGTGACCGTCGACGAGCACGCGCCCCGCGCTCGCGTCGAAAAAGCGCGGCACGAGCGAGAGCAGCGTGCTCTTGCCCGCGCCCGTCGCGCCGAAGATGCCGATCGACGTGCCCGGCGGCACCTCGAAGTCGATGTCGTCGAGCACGCGCCGGCCGGGCTCGTAGGCGAAGCTCACGTGCTCGAAGCGCACGCGTCCCAGCGGCCGCCCGAGCCGTCGCGGAACGGGTGGAGCCGCCACCTCGATCGGCGCATCGAGCACCTCGAACACACGCCGTGCGGCGGCGAGACTCTGCTGCAGCGTGTTCACGATGCCGGCCATACTCGTGATCTGCCCGGAGAACTGCTGCATGAGCCCTGCGAAAACGATGAGCTCGCCCAGCGTGAGCACGTGACGCGAGACGAGGTGGCCGCCATAGAGGAGCAACACGGCCGTATCGAGGTGGGTGACGAAACCAACGCTCGGGGTGAAGCGGCTGACGCGGCGAAAAATCGTCGTCTGCTGCTCGAGCACTGCCCGGTTCTTCCTCTGGAAGCGCGCGAGCTCCTCCGCTTCGCGCCCGAAGACCTTCGTCACCTGCATGCCGTGCACGCCTTCGGACATGGCGAGCACGAGCTCGTCCATGAGCGCGCGGCTCTTCTCGTACTCGGGGCGGGCGCGCCGCGAGAACCAGGTCGTGAGCCACCACAGCGCCGGCATGAACGCGAGGCACGCGAGGCTCAATCCGACGTGCGTCTCGAGCATGTACACGAGGTACACCGCGAGCGACAGCAGCATGATCGCTCCCTGGAGCAGCACGCCGTCGACGAACGCGCGTACCGACTGCACGTCTCCGGTAACGCGGTTGATGATGGAACCGCTCGCGTTCGCGTCGAAGAACCGGAAGCTCAAGCGCTGGAGCTTGTCGAACACGCGCGCGCGGAGCTCGGGCACGAGCCGGAGGTGCATCAGCTTGCCCACCTGGACGGAGTAGGCGTAGTTGAGCAGCGCGCGGGCGCCCGCCATCGTGAGCACGAGCGCGCCGATCGCGAACAACAGCGCGTGCGGC
>QGUH01001185.1 GCA_003242355.1 Pseudomonadota bacterium | reverse complement strand
CCTGGGACGAGCCCCGCACGCGGTGAACGGGGAGGCGTGGCGGGCGCGCACGGCGGCGCTCGGGGCGCCGTTCCTCGCCGCGGGGAAAGCCTTCCCTGCGTGCTCACGGAGCCTTCGGGCCCCATCGTCGACGTCGATGGACGCGCGGTGGGAGCGACCCCCTGGGCCGGCGTGCTCGCGCCCGGAACGCACCGGCTGACGCTGGCTCGGCAGGGATATCGCGCCGAAGCGCGCGAGGTCGTGCTGAGCCCACGGCGATCCGTCGAGCTTTCGCTCACGCTCGCTCCTACCGATGCAGCGAAAGTCGTGTCAGCGCCGGAGTCGGCCGTTCTTGCCAGCACCGTGCCGACGCCGAGCGCTGCTCCGCAGCCGACCGATTCCACGAAGCTTACTCGGGGCGGCGTCGATGCGTGGCCCATTCTGACGCTGAGCGCCGGCGGCGCGGCTCTGATGCTCGCGGGAGCCTTCGAGCTCTCCCGGCGCGCCGCGGAAGCGGATGCCCGGGCAGCAACCACGCAAATCGCTTATGCCGACCGCTACGACGCGATGCGCGCGCGGCAGACGACGGCACGCCTCTTCGCCGTCGCCGGGGGCGCGCTGCTCGTCACGGGGGGCGTGCTCGTGGTTCTCGATACGGTGCGCGCTCCGGACGCGAACAGCCACGCGGCGTTCGCCTGCGACGGCAGCTCGTGTTTCGGGAGCTTCGCGTCGAGGTTCTGATGGACACGCTCCGTCTCGTGTTGCGCGCGGCGTGCTCGGTGCATCTCTTGGCCGCCTGGCTCGGGGGCACCCTCGCGGTGGCCGCGTGCGAGAGCGATCTGTCGGGAGATTTCTCGGGGTTGCCCTGCGACGAGAACGGCAAGTGCGTGCGGGGTTACGAGTGCCGTGCGGGCGTGTGCGTGCGCGCGGGCGACCCCGGTGCTGGCGTGCTCTGCCGAGAGGGAGAGACGGTTTGCGACGGCGAGTGCGTCGTTCTGACGGAGCGGCCAGACCATTGCGGTGGCTGCGGCGCGACGTGCACGGCGCCTCCGCATGGCCATGCCGGTTGCGCGAACGGAAAGTGCGTTTTCGGGTGCGCCCCCGGGTTCGAGCCGTGCGGCAGCTTCTGCGTCCACGTGGACGCGGATCCCAAGAATTGCGGCGGGTGCGGCGAGCGCTGCCCGACCGTGCCGAACGGCGCCGCCGTGTGCGAGTCCGGAACCTGCGGCATCGAGTGCAGCGAGGGATTCGAGCTCTGCGACGGCGAGTGCGTGGACGTTCTCAGCGATCCCCGACACTGCGGAGAGTGCGACGCGCGCTGCCCGCTCGGCAAGGTGTGCTCGCGGGGCAGGTGCAGCGATACGTGCACGGGCAGCGCCACGAACTGCTCGGGAGAATGCGTGGATCTCGACGCGTCGCTCGCCCATTGCGGCGAGTGCGGGCGCGCCTGCACGGCGCCCGAGAACGGCAAGGCCGTGTGCGCGGACGGCGCGTGCGAGATCGTGTGCAACGAGGGGTTCGAGCGGTGTGGCGATCGCTGCGCCGACGTTTCGGGGGATCCCGAGCATTGCGGCGCATGCGATCGAGCGTGCGCCGCCCAGCTCCACGGCGAGGCCGTCTGCGAGGGCGGAGAATGTACGATCACCTGCAAACCCGGATTCGCCAAGTGCGGCTCTTCCTGCGTCGATACGGAATCGAATCCCCTGCATTGCGGCGCGTGCAACCGGCGTTGCGACGACGGAGAAGTCTGCTCGGACGGAAAGTGCGCGGCGCAGTGCCCCGAGCCCCTGGGGCGCTGCGACGGCGCGTGCGTCGACCTAGCCCGCGACCCCGCGCATTGCGGCGAATGTGGACGGAGTTGTCCCGTGGTTC
>QGUH01000200.1 GCA_003242355.1 Pseudomonadota bacterium | reverse complement strand
CTAGAAGTGCAGTAGCGTTTTGGGGGTCTGGAGAATTGTATAAAGGGGCGGCCGCCGTTCGGGCCCGGGCCCGCCCGTGAAGGAGCCGTGGCGGCCCTCGTGTCGGGCCCGCCACGCCCGATCGACCTCGGAGTGGTCGAGCTCACCGCGCCCGACGGAAGCCGGATCGTCCGAGCGTTCGTGAACGTCACGAGCTTCGGGCTCGGTGGGCTCACGGATCGCATCGTCAACGCCAGCCCCAAGTGGTTGGGCGGGCGAGCCGCCTTCTTCCTGGGCGCCCTGCGCGCGCTGCTCGTGTATCGAAACGTTCCCGTTCGGGTCACGGTGGACGACCAGGTGTTCGTCGAAGGGCCGATCCTGAACGTGGCGCTCGCCAATGGTCGCTGGTTCGGCGGTGGCATGCTCGTCGCGCCCGACGCGGACCCCGCGGACGGCGCGTTCGACGTGATCGCATTCGAAGACCTTTCGCGCCCCCAGGGCGTGCTCATGGCGCGCCACATCTATCGGGGCACGCACGTCGGCGAGCCCCGCGTGAGCACGACGCGGGGACGCACCATCACTGCCGAGCCGCTCGCGTCGGCCGACGAAGTGCTGATCGACCTCGACGGAGAAACGCCGGGGCGCCTCCCGCTCACGGCCCGCGTGATTCCCGGGGGCGTCCGGATCCGGATTTGATCGATTCCTTCGTCCGTGCGGACGACGCGAGCCCGACGATCTCGATGCGATCGTCGCCGCGCTCGTCCTCCGCGGCGCGCGCCACGAAGCGAACGCCCCGGCATTCACGGAGCAGTACGATGGGCGCGACGGGATGCTTCGCGCACTCCGCCGCGGGCAGCTCCGCCTCGATCGCGTTTTCGATGAGTTGGACGCTTCGCGAGATCGCTTCTACCCGCGCTGCGAGCCCGTCGGTGCCGGCAACCGACGTATCGAGCGCCTCGCCGATTCGATCGAACAGGCGCGGGCCGGCGAGCACGAGGCGCTCGACCCGCTCCGCGCCCCCCAGAGCGACCAGCTCGAAGCGAGCGGTCCGCCGCACGATGCGCAACCCCTCCGGCACACCGTAGGGAATTGCCTGCGAGCGAACGCAAGCGCTCGCCGTACAGACGAGGTTCGGCGCCTTCGGCGTGAACAGCTTGGCGATCTCGGGCGCGAACGCCGACGCGGGAGCTCCGAACTCGCGTGCTTTGGCGAGGCTGCCCACGAGCTCGACCATCGTGCCGACCAGCGCTCGCCGCGCGGTGGAGGCCTCTTCGAGCTCACGCTGCGCGTCTCGGATTCGACGCTCCTCGCGCTCCACGCTCCGCGCCCGGTATTCGCGCAGAATCTCGAGCTCGTCGAGCCGGCGCCGCACGTCGGGCGCGTGCGGACCGTCGGGCAGCGCGCGCAAGTAGGCGCGCAACAGGCTCGGGCGGTCGTGTGCCTGTTTCACGAACTCCGGCTCCGCACGCCGGAACCACGCCTCGACCTCTGCGCGGTATTGCCCTTCGGGCCAACCGGTGAGATAACGATGCGACGCAGCGAGTCGCTCGAGCTGCCCGCTCGCCGTGCGGACGTCGCGGTACGCCGTGTACTCGGCGCGCGAGGTGACGAGTCGCGGGCCGAAGTCGCACCCGACGAGCATCCCGAGCAGCACGAGGGTCGAAACGCGGCGCCTCACCGCTCCCTCCTCGGGCAGAAGTTGCACTCCGTCGGAACCACGGGCGCTTCGTCCCGCAGATACGACCGGTACTCCTCGCACGACGCTTCCTCGAGCGCGCGCACGCAGACGACTCCGTCGTGCTCCAGCGGATCGCAGCCGCGCGGAAAGCTCGTTTCCGAGGGCTGGGAGCACGCGACGGCACACGCTTTCGAGGAGATGCGGCACTCGATGCACCGCGTGCAGTCGAGCTCCGCCTTCGTCTCGAAGAACGCCACCGGATCGAGCGGCCGCGGGCTTCCGCCGCAACCGCCGACGTCTCCCGGCACGGGCCCCGTGCAAAACGCGAGGGCGAGCAGAGCGAGCGGCAAGCGCAGCCGTGCGACGCGGCTCATGGCAACACCTCGTACTCGGTCCACACGCCGAGCTGCAGCGACAGGATGGGAATCGCGCTCGGATCGCGCTCCCACGTCGGCGCGCCGAGGAACAGGGTGCCCACCAGCTCCGCCGAAAGGCCGAGCCCGCCCGAGAAGAACCACGTGGCCCCCGCCGCGAGCTCACCGCCCGTGGTCGCATCCGGACGCAACACGAGCGGCACGCCCGCGCGCGCGAGCACGAGCGCGTCACGCCCGATCGGATGGAGCAGCACGTACGACAGGCTGCCCACTTCCTGCGCGATGCCTTCGACGGCGATGGAGAGGTGGGCGACGGCGCCGTGGCGGAAGCCGTTGGGCGAGCCGAAGCTCGCGCCAGCCGATACGTCCGCGTAGCTCGCCGTGAGCGAAAGGCTCCGCTCGGTTTCCCCGAGCTGAGTCGCCAGGCGATACGGATTGTTGAATCGGAGCCCTCGACCGAACGCGACGCCCCCGAAAAGGTGCGCGTACCCCCTTCCCGACCCCACCGCCGTGGCCCGTGAGGGCTCGGCTGCGTCGGCAGCGCTCGCGGTGCACGGGAGCACCGCGCACCACGAAAAGCCGAGGGCGACCAGCTTCACCCGGCGCACGCGCGCTCGACTTCCTCCACGGTCTTGGGCACGTCGGCGCTGAGCACGACGGGCCCGTCCGGCCCGACCAGTACGTCGTCTTCGATGCGCACGCCGATGCCGGCGAAGCGCGGATCGATACCGGCCGATTGCGGAACGTAGATACCGGGTTCGACGGTCAGCACCATGCCCGGCTCGAGCGGCCGAGGCGCTCCCCCGCGGCGGTAGCGGCCGACGTCGTGCACATCCATGCCGAGCCAGTGGCTCGTGCCGTGCATGAAGAAGGTCTGGTACCGCTTCTCCTCGAGCGCGATCGTGCGCGGCCCCTCGACGAGGCCCAGCTCGATGAGGCCGTCCACGATCACGTCGAGCGCTGCCGCGTGCACGTCCTGCACCGTGGAGCCAGGACGCACGCGCTCGATGGCCGCGAGCTGCGCGGCGAGCACGACTTCGTAAACGGCGCGCTGAGTCGCGTCGAAGCGCTTCGACACGGGAAAGGTGCGCGTCACGTCCGCGGCGTAGTAACCGTACTCGCAACCCGCATCGACGAGCACGAGCTCGCCGTCGTTCATGCGTCGGTCGTTTTTGCGGTGATGCAAGATGGTGGCGTTCGGGCCAGAGCCGACGATGGGAGAATAGGCGGGCCGCTCGGAGCCGGCCTCTCGAAAAACGCGTCGCAGGATCGCCTCGAGCTCGTACTCGTGAGCTCCCGGCCGTGCAGCGCGCATCACCGCGAGGTGCGCTTCCCGCGTGATGGCGATGGCGCGGCGCATGAGCTCGATTTCTTCCGGCTCCTTGCGAAGGCGAAGCTCGTGCAACACCTCGGCGGGCTCGATGAGCGCGGTGGGCCACTCGGCACCCTGACGCTCGCGCCGCCGGAGCTTCGCGAGCGCCGCGAGCACCCGCGCATCCCCCTCGCCTCCGAGCGCGTAATAGAGGCGCGGCATGCCCTTGAGCAGGTCGGGCAGCCTCTCGTCGAGCTCGGCGATCGGATACGCCTCGTCCGCCCCGAAGAGGCTCCGCGCCCCCTCGACCCCCGCGCGCGGTCCGTCCCACGTTTCTCGCTCTGGATCGCGCGGGCGCACGAACAGCACGAAATGCGGCGCCTCGCTGCGCAACAGGAGCACGCTCTCCGGTTCGTCGAAGCCGGTCAGGTAATAGAAGTCGGAGTGCTGGCGGTACTCGTGCTCGACGTCGTTGTTGCGAAGCGCTACGGGAGCCGCAAAGACGAGCAACGCGCCCGGGTGAATTGCCTCGAGCACGCGCTCGCGGCGCGCCTGATGAGCGGTCGGCATGCCGCCCCGTGTTCTATCACCACTTCGCGCGGACAGGCAGGCAACCGCGTGCGCCGACGCCGAGGCCGCGCCCGACGGGCGCGTGCCCCTCGCGCCTGCGGGCTCCCCGGTTTGACGCAGCCCCGGCCGCACGGTACCACGTCCATGCGTGACCACGGAACGAGCGCCCGAATCGGAAGAGGGCGACAAGGAGCAGCGCCGCCTCGAACGGCTGATCCCCGAGATCGTCAAGCGCATCCTCGAGGCCGGCTACGAAAAGCTCACGGAGGGGCCGGAGAACGTCCGTCACCTGGTCTCGGAGCTGAAGCTGCCCAAGGAGGCCCTGGCACTCGTGCTCGCCCAGCTCGACGAGACGAAGAACGGCCTGTACCGGGCCGTGGCACGTGAAGTCCGGGATTTTCTGGACCACACTAACTTCGCCGAGGAGCTCGCCCGCGCCCTCACGGCCCTGTCGTTCGAGATCAAGACGGAGGTCCGCTTCGTCCCGAACGATTCGCGCTTGCGCACCGCGCCCGAGATACGCACCAAGGTGAACCTCAAACGCGAGCGCTCCTCGCAAACGCCCTCGGATCCCGAGCCCACGAACGAGCAACGGGATCCCCCGCACGACCGGATACCCTCGGAAGTCTTGGAGCCCACGAAGTGAAGCCACTGTCAGCAGGTAGCGAGATCGATTCCTGGTGCACGAAGTGCCGCCTGTTGCTGAACCATCGCGTCGTCGCGATGGTCGGAGGCGCGCCGAAGCGCGTCGTTTGTCTGACGTGTGGGTCGGAGCACAACTACCGGCCCGCGCCCGCCGCTTCACGGACCACCGTCACGGTGCGCACCCGTAGCGGGGAGACGGTGACCGCGAAGCCCACGTCGAGCTCGGCGCGCACGCAGAGCCGTTCTTCTCGCGCGGAGCAGGAGCGTTACGAGAGCTGGGCGTCGCGGACCCTCGGCCGCACCGTGGAGTCGTTCAGCCGCTACTCGATGGACCGGACGTTCCAGGCCGGCGAGCTGATCCTCCACCCCAAGTTCGGCGAAGGGTACGTCGAGCAAGTGCTCGAAGGCGGCAAGGTGAACGTCATGTTCCGCGACGGCCCGCGAGTGCTCGCCCATCGCCCGGGCTGACCTTCCGACGTACGGACTTGGATTGCGTCGGCGCGCCTTTGGCGCGCCGCAAACCCGTAGCGGGCTTCGCGGAAGCGGCCCGGGCGGGGCGCACTTTCGGCCGTGGTTTGGTCGGAGCGTGCCCTTCGGGCTCCGGGATCGTGGCGGAGCGAACCCGCTGCGGGACGCCGTAGGCCTTCTTCAGCGCCACGAGCTCGTCCCGCGTGAGGTAGCGCCACTGCCCGGGGCGCAACCCTTCGGTCGTGATCCCGGCGTGTGCGGTGCGTGACAAGCGGAGCACGGGATACCCCGCCGCCTCTCCGAGGCGCCGAACCTGGCGGTTTCTGCCCTCTCGGAGCGTGATGGCGAGCCAGGTCTTCGAGTCTTCGACCCGGAGGATGCGCACCTCGGCAGGCCGCGTTGCCCGTCCTTCGATCGTGATGCTCTGCTGCAAGCGCGCGAGCCCTGCCTCGTCGACGACGCCCCGAACCTTGGCCACGTACTCCTTCGGCACGCCCCCGCGCGGATGCTGCAATCGGCTCGCGAACTCACCGTCGTTGGTGAACAGCAGCGCCCCGCTCGTGTGATAGTCGAGGCGCCCTACGGGAACGACGCGGACCCCAACGTCGCGCAAGAGGTCCCGCACCGTCGTGCGACCCTCTGGATCCGACAACGTGCTCACCACGCCGCGCGGCTTGTTGAGCACCAGGTACACTAGCGGCTCGGGCACGATCCGCCGGCCGTCGACCTCGACGCGGGCTCGCCGTGGATCGGCGCGCACACCGAGCTCGCGCACGATGCGCCCATCCACGCTCACCCGCCCTGCGAGGATGAGTCGTTCCGCGGCTCGGCGGGACGCGAGGACCCCGCGCGCCCAAAACTTCCTCAAGCGGTCTTCGGCCCTGAAGGGTCGCGGAACGTTCTTGGTCAGGGGGGCCGCGGCGGGGGCGGCGCTCCCGGCGACGGCGCCTCGCTTCCACCCCGCTGCTCGGCCGCGCGCTCGCGCTCCCGCTCGCGTTCGTCGGCGGCGCGCAGCGCCACCGCGTCGCGATCCCAGCGGTCGACGTGCCCGTCTCCGTCGAGGTCGACGCCGACCCGCTGCAATCGGCCATCGGCGTAGATTTCCCAAACGTCGGGCTTGCCGTCGCGGTTCGTGTCCCGTTGCACGCGGCTCAGCTTCCCTGCCACGTACAGGCGTGTTTCGTCCGGCGTTCCCGTCCCCGATCCGTCGAGCTGGATCTTGGTGACGCGGCCCCGCGAGAACGTGATCCAGGTATCGATCTTCCCGTCGTAGTTCGAATCCGCGAGCTCGTTCAGCGCCTCGCCGCGATCGTTGTAGGTGCGAACGATGTCTTTGACGCCATCGAGATTGGTGTCGGCCTCGCGACAGAGCAGAACGCGCCGGCGATCCTCGCCATCGCCGACGACGCCGTAGACCCGGCGGACGCTCGGGAAGCGCGCCGTCGGCCCCTTGGTTTCGGACACCTCGCGGTCGGCACGGTTCGCGAAGGCGCAGCGCGACTGATCGTCCTCCGGCATCCCGGAAACATCCTGGAGCGGCGTGACCGGCTCGAC
Source organism: Pseudomonadota bacterium (assembly GCA_003242355.1). GTDB lineage: Bacteria > Myxococcota_A > Polyangia > Polyangiales > Polyangiaceae > PMG-095. The sequence goes on along the minus strand of QGUH01000200.1, from coordinate 113 downwards.
GGACGCGCTCGCGCAGCCCGCGAGAGCCCCGCCCACGAGCAGGCCGAGAATCACGCGAATCATGGCGCTTTCCCTCCCGCGCCGGTGCCCGACGCCGCGGCTCCACCCATGCC
>QGUH01000199.1 GCA_003242355.1 Pseudomonadota bacterium | reverse complement strand
GCCGATGGACGAGTATTTGCCGAAGCGTGATCGGCTATCGCTCGCGACGGCGCTCAACACGCTGCTCGCGTCGCCGACGTTCGAGTCGTGGCGCGTGGGGGAGGCGCTCGACGTGCGGGAGTGGCTCGCGCCGCGCGCGGACGGGCGCACGCCGGCGGTGATCGTGAGCGTGGCGCACCTCGACGACGACGAGCGGGCGCTGGTGCTCGGCATCGTGCTCGATCAGCTGCTCGCGTGGGTGCGGACGCAGTCGGGGACGCACCACTTGCGGGCCCTCTTGGTGTTCGACGAGGTGTACGGGTTCATTCCGCCGCATCCGGCGAATCCGCCCACGAAGCGGCCGCTCGTCACATTGATGAAGCAGGCGCGCGGCTTCGGGCTCGGGGTGGTGATCGCCACGCAGAACCCGATGGACCTCGATTACCGTGCGCTGTCGAACGCGGGCGTGTGGTGCGTGGGGCGGCTCGCGACGGACGCCGATCGCGAGCGCGTGGTGGACGCGATCAGCGGCGGCATGGACGTCGAAGCCTCGATTGTCGCCAACGTGCTCAAGGTGCTCGCGCCGCGCTGGTTCGTGCTGCGCAACGTGCACCGCACGCCGCCCATGGCGCTGCTGCAGTCGCGCACGACGCTCTCGTGGTTGAAGGGGCCGATGACGCGGCAGGATTTGAAGCGCGCGATCGAGCGGGAGCGGGCGCTTTCGGGGAGGTGAAGGGTCTCGATTCCTGGCGCCACTCAGCGCGGAGCGGACTGGGCCGTCCATGCCGCGGTTGCGCAGCACTCGGCGTGAGCCACTGGGGTCGAGGCGCGAGTTTGCTCGGGGAGACGGGGCTCGTTACGATCCGTCGATCCAATCGATGAGCTCCAGCTTGTCGGGATCGACATAGCCGCAGAGCTCAATGGCTTCAGTGAGGCACTCATCAAGTGCTTCGTCCAGGTCACAACCGAGGTGAAAGCAGATCGTGAAGCCCGATTCCGAGTCCGCACAGTACCCGACGCAGGAACATCCATTGCAGTCGTCGCATCGTGGCGGCTGTAGGATGGTTCCGAGGGTGCAGTCGTCGTTGCAGGCCATCGTTTGGTAGCTCACCCTCCCATTCGGACATTCCACCGGGACGTCGACTGCCCAGCCTGGTTCGCACTCGCACTCCGACTGCTCCCCGGCGCCGCCGTCGAGGTCGCCATCCGAACCATCGCCATCGCCCGCGACGCCGTCGATGGACGGCCCGCCGCCTTTGCCGACGGGTTTGTCGGGGCGAGCGCCACCTGCGCCGGCGCTCGCTTCGTCGCTCGCGCCGCCTGCGTCCTCCGTCGAGGTACTGCCGCTCGTGGTGGGCTGACCGCCTTGCTCGGCGATGCCGCCCTGCGCGGCGGTGCCTCCTTGTGCGGAGCCGCCCCCTTGTGCTGCGGTGCCTCCTTGTGCGAAGGTGCCTCCCTGCTCGGTGTTGCCTTGTGCGGCGGCGCCGCCCTGCGCCTCTTCGTGCGGAGAGCTGCCGCCGTCCACGGCGTCATCGTGCGCGGGGCTGCCTCCGTCCGCAGAGCCGCCTTCCGCGGCGCCGTCCGTGGAGCTGCCTTTCGCTTCGGCGAGCATGCCTTCTTCGTTGCCGAGGACCAGGTTGCAGCCAACGGCCAGCGCGAACGCCAAAGGCCAAACCGCTCCAGCAAGATTTCGTGCCATCTGTCGTGCGTCGTGCCAGATGCGGCGGAGACTAACGGGTCTTCCCTCGATGGTACATGGGGCGATTTACCGCGGACGCCAGTCAGTGGGGTCCGGAGGAGCAGGCGCGCCTTGTCCGCACACTTGGGGCACTTCGAGCAGGCATTCGGCTTTGGCCTCCTCGAAGGTGCAATCGATCCACAAGCAAGTTGGGGTACCTCCCGTTTTGGAGTTCTTGCAGAAGTTCACGCAGGAGCAGCCGTCACAGTCGTTCGGCGGCGGGACGCACTCGCTATCGACGGGAGGGGCGAGCGTGCAGTCGTCGTTGCAGGCTCGAGTTCGAGTTCTATAGGCTCCCTTCGGACACGGGACGATCTCTTCCGTAGGCGGCGAGCCTGGAGTGCACTCGCACACGGGGCCGCCGCCGGACGCCGAAGACGCATCGCCACCCGAGGCGCCGCCAGCGACGCCGCCCGAGCCGCCGGTTCCACCGGTGGCGCCGGGAGTCGTCTCGGAACCCGCCACGCCGGCGGTGCCGCCGTTGCCTGGGCTGGCACCGGTTCCACCAGTCGTATCAGGCGGAGCGGAGTCGCTGTTGCCGGCGCTTCCGCCTTCGCCGGAGTCGCCCGCGCTTCCGGCGGCGCCGATGGGCTCGCCGTCGTCGGCGCCGGCAACGCTGCCTGCGTTCTCGCCAGCGTTCCCGAGTGCGTCGACGCCGCCTGAGCCGAGGGAAGTACCGAGCTGGCCACCTCCCGCTTCGGAGCGCGGAGTACTGCTCGCGCCCCCTTGTGCTTGCGCGACGGCGCCGCCCCCGCCGGGCGCTCCACCGCCGGGTGCGGCGTTGAAGCCCGCTTCGACGAGCACGCCTTCCTCGTTCCCAAGGACCAAGTTGCAACCGGCGACCAGCACGAAGGTCGATAGCCCAGCCACTGCGAAATCGCCGCGTGTCATCCTCTCACTCCGCCTCGCGCGGAGAATACCCCCGTTCGCACGGGAGATCGATTGGTTCCGGTGACGCTCCCCGTGGGCATTGCCGGCGAGGGGCCTCGGTACGTCGCGCTCAGAGCAAGAAAACGCGAAGGGCGGGCGTACAAATCCTCACAAAGCCGAAACGGGGAGACGCGACCGTCACGGGGAGACGCAACCGCCCTCGACCAACGGCGGAGCCGCCCCACGCGCGGCGTGCGGGGGAACTGGTTCGTCGCGAACCTCCAGCAGGGACTCGAGGGTTCCGATGACCGGGGAAGTAAACGGACGCGTCGCAGCGCACCCACGTGGGAGGGCTACGCGCGCTATTCGCGAACGAGAAGCAATGGCAGCCAACCGGGCGGCACAGCGTGCCCACGTGGGGGAGCTATGCGCTCGATTCGAGAACGACCAGCAACGGGAGTCGCCCGACGTGTTGCGTGCGCCTCCGTGGGAGAGCCACGCGACCGATTCGCAAACGTGGTTGGCAATGGCAGTCCACCAACGCAGCACAGCGCGCCCACGTGGGGGAGCTCCGCGCGCGATTCGCGAACGACCAACAACGGCAGCCGTCCCACGGAGCACAGGGCGCCCACGTGGGGGAGCGACGCTCCGGATTCACGATCGATCGTCCCGGAAGGTGACCCCACGTTTGGAGCGTGCACGGGCACGCTCGGTTGCGAACGCTAGACGGGATTCGAGCATCCTCGATCGTGGGCAGCCGACCTACGCCATGCAGTGCGCCCGCGTGGGAAGCGACGCTCCGATGAGCGACCGTCGCCTGAACCTGACCCACGCGCGGGCGTGCCACGCGGACCGCCGCGAACCCCGGTGACCAACTGCGTACCTCATGCTCACGTCCGGGGTGCCCACGAACGGTCGCCGCGCGCTCGCCATTGCAGGAGGGGCTCATGGACGTTGCAAAACTATCGGCGCGAACGCGATATCGGCGTGTGAGCGAACGAGCGATGGTATGCTTTGTTGATGAGCGCCTCCCCGCACGATCTTTGGGAACGGTTGCTGGCGCTGAGCGCGCGGGGCGAGCGTGTGGAGCTCGTCAGTGGGGAAATCGTGCGGCAAACGAGTCCGTCGCCAGAGCATGGCGTGGCGCAGGCGGGGTTGATGGAAGTGCTCGCGCCATTTCGACGGCGCAGTGGCGGCGGGAGCGGTCCCGGGGGGTGGTGGCTGATGACCGAGGTCGAAGTGGCGTACACCGGGGGCGATGTGTACCGGCACGACGCGGTCGGGGGGCGGCGCGACCGTCACGCGGAACGACCGGAGGGGGACACCGGTGCGGGCGCGTCCCGATTGGGCTGCCGCGGTGCTTTCTCCCGGTACGGCTCGGTACGAGTTCGTCGAGAAGTGCGGACGCTTCAGAGCGCGGGGTGCCGCACTATCGGATCGTCGATCCGGAGCACGAGCTGCTCACGGTGCACCGGCTGAGCGCGGAAGGGTAAGTAGCGGCGCTCACGGCGGGTATCGGCGACGTGGTGCGCGCGGAGCCGTTCGAAGCGGTCGCGATTTCGATCGGAGCCTTGTTCGGGCTGGACGAGGCGGAGCGGTGACGGCGCTCGGCCGACCCAAGCCGCGAGCGTACCCTGCAGACCCGCTCGAGTTCGGAGTGACGCGGCGCCGATTCGTCGATCGAGCGCTGAACGTCGCGAAGCGCCGCGGAGGCACCGCAAGCTCGAGCCCATCGACGTGATCGTGACGGCCGGATGACGCGCGAATACGGTTTATGGCACGAACACCGCGCGGTGGAGCGCGAAGTGCCGTTCATGGCGTGGACACCGCGAACGCCGCGCGAACGCCGCGGCGCCAACATCGAGAGCATGGAGCCGACGCAGAACCGTTGCGTGGGCACGGCGAGCAACGCGCGAACGCCGCATCGTGAGCATGAACGCAGCGAGCTGACTCGGAACGGGACACTTCGGCCGGACGCACGTTGGGTCTCCCGCTCGAAACCCTGCGGCGAGCGCGCCGGTCGCACGGGATGCGTGGAGCATATCGTGGCGGACGACGTTCCTTGCTGGACGCGCGGAGCGAATCGAGGCAGGTTGCGAGGTCCGTGGCCGTCGTCGAGTGGACAGCGCATCTGAAGACTCTGTTTCCCGTGTTGGGGAGCGGACCGGCGTCGATCGAGGCGGGGACGGTGGCGGCGGTGATCGCGGAGCTCGAGCGTCGGGCTCCGGGGATTGCGTTTTACATCTGTGATGAGCTCGGGCGGTTGCGCCGGCACGTGAACATTTTCGTCGATGGCGAGATGATCGTGGACCGGCGGGCGCTCGGCGATCGTCTGGGCGAGGGCAGTCGCGTGTTCATCGCTCAGGCACTGAGCGGCGGGTGAGCCGCCGAGAGGAGTCGCCATGGCCGATCGCATTCTGATTGGGACCCGCAAGGGATCGTTCATCGCCGAGAACGGATCGGGGGCGTTCCGACTGCGCCTCGCGGGGCACGCGGGGACGTGCGTGAACTACCTCGCGGCCGATCCCGAAACGGGCACGATTTGGGCGGCGCTCGGCTTCGGCCACTGGGGCGCGAAGCTTTCGCGCTCGACCGACGGCGGCCAGACCTGGGCGGATGCGTCGCAGGTGAAGTACCCGCCGGGCGCGCGTTACCTCGCGCCGCCGGATCCCGACGAGGAAATCGAGGGTGAGCCGACGCGGTACACGATCCGCGACGCGACCTTGCTCAAGCTGTGGGTGCTCGCGTTCGGGCCGGGCGGGCGCGTGTACGTGGGCACGATTCCGGGCGGCTTGTTCGTGAGCGAAGACGGCGGCGAGAGCTTCGAGCTCAATCGCCCGCTGTGGAACCACGAGTCGCGCGGCGGCGACCTCTTCACGGGGGAGGGACTCGGCAAGACGGATTGGTTCGGAACGCCCGCCTCGGAAGGTGGCGAGTTTGCGGCCGGCATTCACTCCATCGAAGTCGATCCGCGGAACCCGAATCGCATTCTCGTCGCGGTCTCGACGGCGGGGGTCATCGAGACGACCGACGGCGGCAAGACGTGGCGCGGGCGCAACGAGGGCATGACGAACGACTATTCGCCCGACCAGAACGCGGAATGGGGGCACGATCCCCACTCCATCCAGATGTGCAAGGCGAACCCCGATCACGTCTGGCAGCAAAACCACTGTGGCGTGTTCTACAGCAGCGATGGCGCGGCCACGTGGAAGAAGGTGAGCGCTCCCGAGCAGGGCGTGCACTTCGGCTTTCCCGTCGCCGTGGACGAAAAGGACGGGCGCACGGCGTGGGTCGTGCCGGGAATTTCGGATCAGCGGCGCATGGCCATCGGGGGCGGGCTGTTCGTCGCGCGCACGACGGACGGCGGCGCGACGTGGCAGCAGCTCCGCAAAGGATTGCCCCAAGAAAACGCGTACGACGTCGTCTATCGCCATGCCCTGGCGGTGAAGGGCGATCGCGTCGTGTTCGGCAGCACGACGGGCAATCTCTATCTCAGCGAGGATCGCGGCGAGACCTGGCAGACCCTCGCGAACAATCTGCCGCCGATTTACAGCGTGCGCTTCGGCTGACACCGCGCGCGCCCATCGAACGAAACCATCATGCCCACGCCCAGAATCGAACGTTCCGTCAACGCGCTTCGCCGCGCATCCTTCCCGTTGTTTGCGCTCCTCCTCTTTCCCGTCTCGATGGGCGCCTGCTCGTCGTCGTCCGAGGACGACTCGGGGCCCGAAGGTCCGTCGCCCGCGTCCACGCAGGACCCGAAGGGCAAGCCACCCGCGACGCCGAAGGGAACACCGCGCGCGATCGCGGCCGGCTCGAAACACTCGTTGGCCGTCGACGAGGACGGGACGGTCTGGGCGTGGGGCAGCAACTCGCTGGGTCAGCTCGGTGTCGGCGTTGCCTTTCAAAGCGCGACGCCAGTGCCGGTCGAAGGGTTGACGGACGTGATCGCCGTGGCCGCGGGCAACGATCACTCGCTCGCCTTGCAGAGTGACGGCACCGTTTGGGCCTGGGGCGTGAACCTCCGTGCTCAAATCGGCCCGGACGGTCCCGAGGCAGAGCCCGCGATCCAGCGCACGCCGGTTCGGGTTGGGGGGATGGGCGAGCCGGTG
>QGUH01001184.1 GCA_003242355.1 Pseudomonadota bacterium | reverse complement strand
CTCCGAGCGCGCCGGTAGCGCGCTGCTCGACGATGCCGAAGACGACGTGGAAGCGCTGCTCGATGCGAGGCAGGCCGCGCTGCCCGAGCCCCGCGCCACCGCGCTCGAGGCGTCTCGCGCCAACGGCCTCGACCAAGCCCTTCGCAATGCGCTCGGTTCCGATGCCGCGGAGCGCCTGCGCGACGCGGTGACGCGTTGGAGCAGCGTCGGACGCGGCGCGCTGCTCTCGACGCGTGCGTTCGAAGGCCGGCTCCGCAGCGGACCGGACGGCAACGGGCAAGCGGTGCTGAGCGTGCAACGCGTGGGGGGGCAGCCCGCAACCGAAGTCGGCGCCGAGACCGGCGAGTCGAGCTGGGAAGCGGATCGCTCCGACACGGTCGCCTTCGGGAGCACGATTTCGTGGACGCCGAGCCGCTTGTTCGCCGCCCTCGTGACGGCCCCTGCGGTGGCCGAAACCGGCGCGACGACGGTGCCCGAGGCCCTCGCCCGCACCGTGAGCTGCACGACGGTCGCCACCACGATCGGCAGCTTGTCGGACTGCGACACGGAGTGCGTCGAAGCGGCGTGTGTCGAGGCCGTCGCCGCGCTTTGGGACCGCGTGCGCACGTTCTCGGGCCCCGAGCGGGCCTCTCTGGCGGTGACGGCAACCGGCAGCGCCACCGTCGGCGAGGCCGCGCAAGCCGTGGCGCTCGACGGCAGCTGGCTGGGTCGCCTGGTCACCGAAGACGGAAGCTTCGCGACGGGCGGATCCCTCCGGGCGTTCGCACCGCGCCCGTAGGCCTCCGGGCGCGGCGTCCTTCGCCGGGCGGCCGTCACACCTCGCGGAGCAGCTCCATCGTGCGGATTTCGCGCCAGACCGGCGAGGTCATGCAGAGCACGACCGCGCCCACGCTCGCGACGATCCCGAGCACGGCGAGCACGCCGAGGAGTCGACTCGTGATCGGCCGCACGCGCTCGCGCTCGAACGCGAACCCGAGCAAGCCTCCCATCGCGAAGCCTCCCAAGTGCGCGGCCGTGTTCACGCGCAGCATGAAGCCGATGATGAGCGCGTAAACGAGATTCTGAAAGAGGATGTCTTTCCAGCCCGGATGACGGCGCGCGATGATGACGCCGATGATCCCGCCGAGCTGACCGAACACACCGCCGCTCGCGCCTGCCGTCCACGGGCCCGCAGGACCGTACCAAAGCGAGCTCGTGACGAAGCCTGCGACTCCGGCCGCGATGAAAAGGACGATCGCTCGCGCGGCGCCGAAACGCTCCTCGAGCTGCCGCCCGAAGGCGACGAGCCCCCACATGTTGAAGCCGATGTGGAGCACGCTGAAGTGGAAGAACACCGCAGACAGGAGCCGCCACGGCTCGTCTATCCGCACGGCGCTCGGGAGCAGCGCCCCGAAACGCGCCCACGTGGAAAGGCGAAAGCGCGTTCCGAGCCCGAGCTCGGGCGCGATGGGAAAGCGGCCATCCGTCGCGACGGCGAGCCCGAACACGACGATGCAGAGGAGCACGAGGCCGCGCGTCGCGACGAGCTCGCTTCCAACCAGCGTGGACAGCCAACGCCCGATGGGGCCCGGAAAGCGACGCCCACACCGGTAACACCGCATCTCCTTGGGCCCGTTCAGCGCACCGCAGTTTGGACATACCCGCGAACCAGTCGCCATGTCGCTGACAGTCGCACATTCGGCACGCGCGCGTCGCCCAACGGAGCGCTTCGGCCTGTTGGCCGCCCTCGCTCGCCCCGCAACCTGGCTGCGAACCTCCCGGCTTCCGGGGGACGGCCCTGCGGGGTCACGGGGAGTCCCGGGCGCACCGAGACCCCGGGGACCCCGTGCTACCGGGGCAGAGACTTCACAATG
>QGUH01001183.1 GCA_003242355.1 Pseudomonadota bacterium | reverse complement strand
GGCGTCGGCTTTCTTCCCCGGGCTTCCTGGCAAGCGCCATAAGAGGGTCCGGTGTTCCCTTGGCGGGTGGCCGGGACTTCAGACGACCCGGTCGGGGTGGCTGTAGACGTTGAGGCGTTCGCCGCGGACGAAGCCGACGACGGTGACGCCGAGGGCGTCGCCGAAACGGACGGCGAGGGACGTGGGCGCGGAGATCCCGGCGACGAGCGGGACGCCGCAGGCTGCGGCCTTTTGGACGATCTCGAACCCGATGCGGCCCGAGACGAAGAGCACGTGATCGGCGAGGGGAATGCCGGCGCGCGCTGCCGCGCCGAGGACCTTGTCGACGGCGTTGTGACGGCCGACGTCCTCGCGGGCGAAGCGGAGCTCCCCGGCCACGGTGAACAGCCCTGCGGCGTGCAGCCCGCCGGTGAGATCGAAGCCGGGTTGGGCCGTGCGCAGGCGCTCGGCCATGGCGAAGAGCGCGGCCGGGCGCGTGACGCGATCGGAGCACACGACGCCGCCCGCTTCGAGCGCCGCGGCGATCGTGGCTTTGCCGCAGATGCCGCAGCTCGAGCTCGCGTACGTGTTGCGGCGAAGTCGTTCGAGCGGTGGCGCGACGCCCTCGGCGAGCACGACTCGGATCACGTTGCCCTCTGCTTCGGGCTCCGGAACCGTCGTGCAGTGGTGGATGGAGACGACGTCGGCCGGCGAGCGGATCACGCGCTCGCTCAGCAAGAATCCGAGCGCGAGCTCCTCGTCGTGACCGGGCGTGCGCATGACCACGGCAATCCCCGTCCCGCCGATCTGGATCTCGAGCGGCGCTTCGTGGGCGACCTGATCGAGCGCGGTTTCGATTGTCGCGCCCGCGTAGCGGCGAACGGAAACCGTGAGCTCACGCGCTCCGTCGAGCTCGGCATCGAGTGAATCGCGCTCGACGGGTTCGAATCGCGAACGGCTCTCGCTCACGCGTTCGACTCGGCAGCTGGAGAGAGGGTTACCACGATGGACTTCGACGTCGGCGTGCGGCTCTCGTCGGCGACGCTCTCGAGCGGCACGAGCCCGTTCGCCTCGGGGAAGTAGGCGGCGGCGCAGCGCCGGGGAATGTCGTACGGAACGCAGGCGAAGGCGCGCACCGTGCGCTCGACGCCCTCGTAGTGGCTCGTGATGTCGACGAGGGCCCCCGCCGCGAGCCGGCGCTCCGCCATGTCTTCGGGATTCAGGAAAACGACCCGGCGGTTACCGCGAATGCCGCGGTACCGATCGTCGTCCGCGTACACCGTCGTGTTGAACTGATCGTGACTGCGGATCGTCATGAGCAGCAACTGCTGCGGCGCGAGCCGGAGCGGCTCGAGCGGCTGCACCGTGAACTCCGCCTTGCCGCTCTTCGTTTCGAACCGGCGCTCCCGCGCGGCGTTCGGCAGCACGAACCCGCCCGGAGCGCGCACGCGCTCGTTGTAGCGCGCAAACCCCGGGATCGTCTCCTCGATGAGCGCGCGAATCCGGTCGTAGTCCTCGGCCAACGCGAGCCATGGCACGGGCCGTTCCGTCCCGAACGTCGCGGCGCCGAGGCGGGCCACGATCTCGATCTCGCTCAGCAGGCCCGGATCGGCGGGCGGAAGCGTGCCTTCGCTCCGCCGCACCACGCCCATCGAGTCCTCGACGCTCACGAAGCGCGGCACGCCGCTCCGCGCGTCGAGCTCGCTGCGCGCGAGGCAGGGAAGCAGGATCGCGCGCTCGCCGGCCGCCACGTGGGTGGCGTTCAGCTTGGTTGCGACGTGCACGGCGAGCTTCACCTTGCCGAGCGCGCGCAGCGTGCGTTCCGTGTCGCTCATCGCGCGCGCGAAATTGCCGCCGAGCGCGACGAACACGGAGA
>QGUH01001182.1 GCA_003242355.1 Pseudomonadota bacterium | reverse complement strand
CCGATTCCCGCTCCCCCGCGGGGGAGGTCGGGTATCCCCTCCCCCCCTGCCGGCGCTTCGGGTTTTGGGCGTCAACCCCGCCGTTCCGCTCCTCCTGTGTCCGCCACGCGCGGTCGCGGATCAGCAGGTTGCGGTGTACTGGCGGCGTACGTCCGAAGTGCTCGATGTACAGAGCGCGAAGTTGCTCGGTCCGCATCTTCGGCAGCCGGGCAAGGTCGATGGCGTTGGGCATGGCTGGCTCCCCGGCATACCGGACCTCGCCCTTTTTGCGGAGATCCCGTCACCGTGAACACACTCAGCCATGCAGTCGCGCAGAGAGCCAGGTGAATCACGAGGCTCAGCGCCAGATCGCGGCGACAGGTTCGGAGATGAGCGTCCGATGCGGACATACGGGTCCGAGCAGCATGAGCGCTCCCGATCCTGGCGTTTCGGAGTAGCTCCAGATGGACCTTGCCTCGTTCGCGTGTTGATGGCTCCATCGGTCGCGTGGCCGCGGTGTCGCTGGCCATGCGTCGCTACGGCCATCCTCAGCCAAAGGAAAATCCGATGCGTACGAAGAAAGCGAGAGTGGGCAAGAGGAGGAGGAGCGGCGCCGCCACAAAGGCCCGATTGGCAGGGAACGAGAAGGGACGGAGAGCCTCGACCGCCCAGGTCCAGCAGCGCTTGAAGGGCAATCCCACCGCGGCAAGCAGAATGCCCAAGGCTACGAAGGCTCGCGCAGCTAAACGCATGAGTGTCCTCGACGCGGCCAGTGCCGGCAAGTTGATGCGGGCCGAAGAGATGATCGCGCAGATGGAGTCGAAGGGCCTGTGGACGAGCCCCGGCAGCAAGACGCCGGAGGCAACTCTCTACGCCGCTACCGCCGCATAGCCGATCCTGGTTCGTAGCTCCTGTGGCCCAGTGGCCAAGATTGGCGCAAACGCCACCCGTCTGCAAACTCGGGCAGCTGCCGGTTCCGCGCGGCCGCGGTTGCGCTACTTGAGAAAGACGTGCTGCCGGTGAAACCGCAGGTACTCCGGGCGAATGGGCCACCGAAGTGGCTGACAGAGCGTTCGGCAGTCGATCTCGTCAAGCAGCCGAACCACGTGCGAGCTCAGACGCGCGCGCTGGCGGGTAGTGGAGATAGTGAGATCGTCGGAGACCGTGAAGTAGCCCTTGTCAAACAGTTTATCGTGGGCCACGAAGAGGCACAGACCGTTCGCCGGGTCCAATCGTGGGGGAACACGCCGAGACCATGGCACAATGTGACTGGCCACAAGCAGTTCTCTCTCGGTCACTCCTGTGAGACAGCATCCGTGACCAAAGTTGTAGAGCACTTCGCGATGAAAGCAATCCTGCCCCCTTCGCTGCGTCACCACGCCTGCGCGCTGGGTCTCAAAGATCGTGGCCTCGACCGACATATCCAAGTTGTCTGTGGACCGCGAACCCTGCTGCGTCGCGGCAAAGTCCGCATAGAACTCGGCGACGTTCAGCCGCTGATCCATCCCAGCCACTGCCATTTCATCGCTGTGAATCTGCACCTTCCAGCGTGGCCGCTCAGCAGAGCGGAGTTGAATAGGGGTTCGAGCAAAAAGGTGTCCGATAGCCGCGTACGGCAACACGTAGAAGTCATTCGGATTGCCAAGGTCTCCGAAGATCACGACGTTAAACGCTTCACCATAATTTTCGCGCTTGGCGTCCAATTTCGCCAGATCGATGCCCACGTAGTAGCCTTCATTGGGCCGGCCGCGTAGCACGAGATTTGGGCCCGCTTGGAGCGTGACTCGATTCGCGGCAGCAAGATTGGCTATGTGGATGGTCACAGACATGGCCGTGGAAAACGAGCGCAAGATTCTTGCGCACGGTGTCCTTTATTC
>QGUH01001181.1 GCA_003242355.1 Pseudomonadota bacterium | reverse complement strand
CCTGGGGGCTCGCCTTTTCGGCCCCGGGGGAGCCCCGGATGGGTCCGGCGTCCGCCGGGCCCCGGGCCGCGCGCGCCGCGCCCGACCCCAGCCCGACCTCGGGCACGGCGGTGGCTTCGGCGTCGAGCTGCGCGGGCAATCCGCGCCGCGCTTCGGGGCCACGCGCGGCGATCTGCCGCCCGTCGACGTCGTAGGCGCCCACCGCGAGCACCCCGGAGCCCGAAAGCGCGCGCTCGCGCTCGGCGGCCAGCTCGGCCACCGTGCGCCCCGCGTCCGGGCCCGCGAGCGTGCGCGCGACGGCGTCGCCCAGAGCCCGGGCGTGCTCGGCCCGCAGCCGGTGCACGGCCAGCGTCGTGTACGTGGCGACCGCCGCGTACAGCGGCACGAAAGCGACGAGCAGGAGCCCGCCCAGGAGGAGCAGGATCCGCAGTCTCAGCCCGGCGCGCACCCGCTCAGCGTATCCGATTGGGACGGCCGCGCGGCCCGAGATCCCGAAATTGGGCCCTCGCGACGCACTCCTGATACGGCGGAAGCCTCGGATGGACCCACTGGTCAGGTCGTTGCTTCGGCTCCAGCAGCGGGTCGCCCGAGGGCTGGGCAGTGCCGTTGCCCTGACACTCGCCGGGTGCCTCGTCTGGTCCACCGCGCGAAACCCGGGATGGGTGTTCGACGCGGTCGCGCTCGCGGTGCTCCTCGTCGCGCTCGGCGCGGCCTCGGTGCGCCGCCTGTTCCGCCAGCCGCTCGACGAGGACATCGCGCGGCTCGACTTCGAGCTCTTCGCGACGCTGACCGTGCTCGCGTACGGCGTCGTGCTGCGGCTCGCCGGCGGCCTCGACGGCCCCCTCTACCCGGTGGTCTACGGCCTCACGATGCTCGCGGCGAGCTTCGCCCGCCCGATCGCCGTCGCCGCGACCCTCGCGTTCGCGCTCGCGCTGGAAGCGGCGCTCACCTTCCTCGCGCTGCCCGCCCCCGACGTGCGGCGCCTCGCGATCCACGCGGCGTTGCTCGTCGCCTTCTCGCTCCTCAACTTCTTCGTGTTCCGGGCCGAGATCGCGCGCGTGCGCAAGCTCTCTCGCCTGCGCATCGAAACGGAGATCCGCCGCCTGCACGACTCGGCCCGTAGCTATCGCCTGCTCGCGGCGCCGAGCACCCCCGCCGGGACGCTGGACACCACCACGCTGCCCCCGAATCACGAAGAGCGCCTGCTGCGCTCGGGCGTGGACGAGATCCACCAAGCCGTGGAGTTCGCGCTCGGCCTGTTGCGCCGCTCGCTCGGGCTGCGCACCGCGATGCTGCTCGGCCTCGACGGCGCCGGCACCACGCTCTGCATCCAGGAGCTCGCGACCTCGGAGGAGGGCATTTTGCCGGGTCCGTTCAGCGCCAAAGACGGCATTTTCGGCGCGGCGCTCGCGCAGGGCACGCAGCTCTCCGTGGCGGGCCCGCGCGCGGGGGTGCACGTGCCGTACTACGCCGTTCCCCCGGCGATCGGCTCCGTTTCGGCGACGCCGCTCCTCGAGCACGACGAGCCGCGCGGGCTGCTCGTCGTCGATCGCGAATCGCGCGAGCCGTTCACGCCCGACGAGGAAGAGACGCTGCGCGGCGCCGCGCACTTCATCGTGCGCGCGATCGAGAACGAGCGGGTCTTCATCCAGCTCGAGCGCGCCAAGGTCGAGCAAGGAAAGCTTTACCGCGTCGCCAACGCGCTCTCGGCGGCGCAGACCGAGGCGCAGGTGATCGAGGCGGGGGTCAACGGTGCCCGCGAGTTCGCCGCGTTTGACTTCCCCGGGGTCACGCTGTTCGACCGCCCCACGAACAAGCACGAAACATGCCCCGTGAGCTGCGAGGGCACCTCCGACCC
>QGUH01001180.1 GCA_003242355.1 Pseudomonadota bacterium | reverse complement strand
TCGTCGCCCTGTGGCCGCTGACCTCAGCTTCCCGTCGGACCGGCTGGCGCTTTCGTGTGTGCGTCAGCCCGTGGCCGCTAACCCTCATGCGTCTCGTCGCCCTGTGGCCGCCAACCTCAGCCTCCCGTCGGACCGGGGCGCTGGCTCTTTCGTGTGTGCGTCAGCCCGTGGCCGCTAACCCTCATGCGTCTCGTCGCCCTGTGGCCGCCAACCCTCGACCCCTCGTCAGCCTGTAGCCGCCATCCTCAGCCAGTGGGGCTGTCTCGTCTTCTCGTCACGCTGTAGCAGGCGGAAATCGGCTGTAACACGCGAGAACGCGCAACCGTCACCGGCACGCGCCGGGTAGAGCGCGCAGCGCGTCAGTGCGTGCTTCTCCCCATTTGCCGGTGGCATTCGATGTTCGTGCGCCGTGCCGAATCGACACCATACTGAAACGTTGGAGTGGATCGCTTCGCTCACAACCTCCTCGTGCTGTCCGACGTGCACCTCGGGAGCGATCTCGTGCACCACGTGCGGCCGGGAGCGCCGCAACCCTCGCGCGCGAGCGAGCGACGCCGCCGGGAGCTCGTGGCGTTGCTCGAGCACTACGCCGCGTCGCCCCGCGGCGGCCTCCCCTGGCGCCTCGTCATCGCTGGAGACTTCGTCGATTTCACCGGAATGAGCGTGCTTCCCGAGTGCGCGCTCGAGACGGAGCTCACCGAAGAAGAGCGCGCGCACGGCCTGGGCGGCGCCGAGGATCACGCCCTCGCCAAGCTCCGGCTCGTGCTCGATCACGAACGCGCGATCGTGCGGGCGCTCGCCGAGTTCTTGGCTCGGGGTCACTCGCTCGTCGTCGTGCGCGGCAATCACGACGTCGAGTGGTACTGGAAGCGCCTGCGCGACGCTTTCCGCGCCGAGCTGGACGCGTACGCGCCGGGCGCGGGCGACCGAGTCGAGTTTTCGGACTGGTTTTACTACGAGCCCGGCGCCGTCTACATCGAGCACGGGCACCAGTACGACGCCTACTGCAGCTACGAATACCTCTTGTGCCCGCTGTCGCCGTCGGACCCGCGACGCACCACGCGCTCCATCTCCGACGTGCTCCTGCGCTACGTCGTGCGCCCGACGCCGGGCATGACCGAAGCGGGACACGGCACGACCGGGCGGCTCGATTATCTCAAGTTCGCGGCGCGCCTCGGCTCTCGAGGCATCGTGCAGCTGGCTCAACGGTTCCTGCGCGCCAATCGCGCCCTCGTCCGCCTGTGGCGCGAGCACTCGAGCGCCGCCGTCGAACACATCCGCCGCGAGCACGAGCGCGCGCTCGAGCGGCTGAGTCGGGAGCACCGCTTGCCGCTCGCCACGCTCCGGCACCTCGACGCCTTGCGACGCCCGCCGATCACGCGTCACCTGCTCGGCGTGTTCGCGTCGGTCATGGTGGATCGCGTGCTGCTCGGGATCGTCGGCACGGCCGCTCTCGTTGCGCTCACGTTGCTCTCGTCGTCGCGCCGCATGGCCTGGTCGAGCTCGGGCGGCGCGCTCGCCGTGCTGCTCGGCGCAGATGCCGCTTGGAGCCGCCTGCGCAGCTCGGCCGAGCCGAGCCCCGAGCTCCGCGAGCGCGCGGCTCACGTCGCGAAGCTGCTCGACGTGCGGTACGTCGTGATGGGACACACCCATCTCCCGGAAGTCACCTCGCCCATTCCGCGCGCAACCTACGTCAACCTCGGCGCCTGGGCGGAAGACGACATGGACGACGGCCCCCCGCCCCTCCCCGCAACGCGCACGCACCTCGTCATCACCCGCAACGCCGCGCGCGGCGAGGCCGAGCTGCTCCAGTGGACCCCCGAAGGCCCGCGCCCGTTCTTCCCCGAGCCGGAAGCCGA
>QGUH01001179.1 GCA_003242355.1 Pseudomonadota bacterium | reverse complement strand
ATCCGCAGGCGGGTTCGACGAGCGACGCCGCAGCCCCGCGCTGCGCGACGCCGGAACCGTCGTCATGCGCGAGCGTTGCGAGCCCGGTGCACGCTCGGGAGTGAGCGCCGGGCGGGGCAAGAGACGCGCCGTCGCGCGTTCGAGCTCCGCAGCCACCGAGCCGCCGAGCTTGACTCCGAGCGTGCGCTCGAGCGCGCTCGCGAGCGGCCCCGCGAGAAAGGCACGAAACGCCGTCGGCTCGAGCGGAATTTCGCTCCGCCCCGAGAGCGCGAGTGCTTCGCTGAGCAGTGCATCGCGAGCGGTCGGGCTCAGGATGCTATCCAGAGTCTCGCAGAGAGCACGCGTGAGGAGCTCGGCGCGGGTTTCCATCTGGTCTCGCAGCACGCCGTCGGAACCCGACGGCCCACAACCTCGCGAATATAAGCATAGGGGGCACGAAGTTTTCACCTTTTCCACAGGCTATCCTCCGCTTTCCCCGAATCCCCTCGGCTCCATGCGCGGACAAGGAAGGACGATCGGTGGCAACGGAGCACAGCTTCACACACCGATTGCCAGCGGCCCGCTCGCGACGATAAGAGGCCCCGCATGCGCAAAATCGTGGTTCGCCGTCCCGGCGGGTTCGATCGGCTCCGCCTCGAAACGGGGCCCGATCCGGTGCCGGGCCCCGGCGAGGTGCACGTCGCGACACGCTCGATCGGCGTCAACTACGCCGATTGCGTGGTTCGCATGGGGCTTTACAGCTCGGCGCGGAAGTACGTCGGCTTCCCGATCACGCCAGGATTCGAGTTTTCGGGCGTGGTCGCGGACGTGGGTCCAGGGGTGAGTGATTTTCGCCCCGGGGACAGCGTCATGGGAGTGACGCAGTTCGGCGGTTACTCGAGCGACGTCGTGGTGCCCCGCGAGCAACTGGTGCGGCTGCCGCCCGAGCTCGGCATGGTCGAGGCCGGTGGGTTTTCGGCGGCGTTTCTGACGGCCTGGTACGCGGTGTTCGAGCTCTGCCGGCTGGATCCGGGCGATCGCGTGCTCGTGCATTCGGCCGCCGGAGGCGTCGGCAGCGCGATCGTCAAGCTCGCCCGAGCCGCGGGCTGCGAGGTGCTCGGAGTCGTGGGGGCGCCCCACAAAGTCGAGGTGGCACTCACGGCAGGCGCGGCGCGCGTCGTGGACAAGAGCCGCGAGGATCTCTGGGCGGCCGCGCGGGACTTCGCGCCCAACGGGTTTCGAGCCGTCTTCGACGCGAACGGCGCGGCCACGCTGGCCGAGAGCTACCGCCACCTCTCCCAGCGCGGGCGGCTCGTCGTGTACGGCTTCCACTCGCTGATGTCGCACGGCGGCCTGCCGAACCCGGTGCGACTGCTCGCGGGGTACCTCAAAACACCGCGCTTCCATCCGATGCGGATGGTCGACCGCAACGTCGGCGTGCTCGCGTTCAATCTCTCGTATTTGTTCGGGGAGCTGCCCCTCTTTCACCGGGCAATGCAGGACCTGTTCGACAAGCTCCGCGCCGGCGCCATCCGCCCGGCCCCCGTCACCGAATTCCCCTTGGAGCGCGCCGCCGACGCGCACCGCGCCATTCAGTCCGCGAGCACGGTCGGCAAGTTGGTTCTGATTCCGTAGCGCCCCGTCCTGGCTCGCGGCGAGCGCCACGGCTAGATTCGGCCCCGTGACGCTCGCCCGCAGAGTCGTTCGCGTTCTCGTCGCCGTCGCGATGCTGGGAGCCCTCGGGCTCGCGCCGGCAGAGGCCGCGGCCCAGGCCGCCGCCGGCACCCCAGGCCGGCCTCTTTAAAACTCCTGACGTTGCCGAGAGCCAACCCTGTGAGGATTCTGGAGGGCCGTGTCATATGAAAAAAAAAAAAAAAACA
>QGUH01000198.1 GCA_003242355.1 Pseudomonadota bacterium | reverse complement strand
GGCGGTGTGTTCGGCGGGAGCGGCGCAGGCACGGTCGCTGGCGGGGCGCCCGGCGGCGAGCAGCCCGGTGTCGGTGCTGGGACCTCGGGCGCAGCCGCTCAGGCTGGTTCTGCCGGGATTGGCGGGATTGGAGGCGGCCACGGCGCCGGCGGCGCCGCAGGAACCGGCAGCTCTTCGGCCGCTACGGAAGAGGCCGGCGCTGCTGGAGCGGACGGCTCTCCCGAGCCCGCGAGCGCCGGCACGGCCGGCCACTCCGCGGAGCCCTGCGGTTCCGAGCCCAGTGACGGGTCGGGGGGCTCGGGCACGGTCGTGACCTGCCAGGTCGAAGCCGAAGGCGATGCCGGCGCCGACGCGGGCGAGTAGCCCGCCTCCCAAACGCCGAGCTCGCTCCGTCTTTCGGCGGGCACGCGCGTCGCTCCGTTTTCGCGGAGCGACAGCGCGCACGGAGCGACGGCAGCGCACCGGAGCGACGGTGGCGCGCCGGAGCGACGGCAGCGCGCCGGCAAGCCGCTCGGACGGGACGAGCCGCCGTCAGCTCGCGCCGGCCCGCGGTCGCGCCACGTAGGTGTCGAGCACGTTCGTAACGAGATCCGCCAGGATGCCGTCGGCAACCCGCAGACGCCGGCTGAGCTCCCGAGCCATGTTCAGCACCACGATCGAGTACGAGCGCAAGTCCGTCCGGTAGAGCGCGTCGAAATCCGCCGACGTGATCCGGACCAAGCGACCTGGGGCGAGCATGCGCACCGTCGCCGACCGCGGCTGAACATCGACGATGCTCATCTCACCGAACCAGTCGCTCGGGCCCAGGACGGCGACGCGCGTGTCGATACCGCTCCGGCTGCGTTTGAGCACCTCGAGCTCGCCGCTGATCACGAGGTACATCGCGTTCGCTTCGTCGCCTTCTCGGAACAGCACCTCGCCGGCGTCCGGCGTGATGACGGTGAGCGCCGAGGCCAAGCGCGCGAGCACGTCGTCACTGAGCGCGCCGAACAGGCCGATTTCGCGCAGCTCGGAGACGGTGAGCGGCTTCTGGGCATCCATG
Organism: Pseudomonadota bacterium; assembly: GCA_003242355.1. GTDB lineage: Bacteria > Myxococcota_A > Polyangia > Polyangiales > Polyangiaceae > PMG-095. The sequence continues at coordinate 5,699 of QGUH01000198.1, read as the reverse complement.
CTCACGGGGCGCTCCGTCACCGAAGCTCGTTCCTGAGAGTGCCGGAGAACGGCATTTTCATGGGCCATGGCTCTCGGCGGAGTCTCCCTTACAATCCGAGCACGTGCCAGCCCGTTCCGTGTCTCTATCCGGAACACCGGGCGGCGCGCTCGGGTCGCACGGAGCGCGTGCTCAGCCCGTGGGGAGAGCGTGTTCAGAGGTTCTTACTGAACACGACGCGAGGCCGAGCCGGACCGGCGTAGTCCTCGACACAGGCCACGTCCCAGCCGAGCGCCTTGTGGAACGCGATGGATCCCTCGTTGCCGAGGGTCGTGATCGCCTTGAGCCGCGTGCAGCCGGCCGCTCGCGCGTCCTCCTCGAAGGTCTGATAGAGCACCTTGCCGACGCCGCGCCGTCGGTAGTCGGGATGGATGCCGACGAGATGCACGTATCCGGTCTTCGGAGGACCGGGGGCGACGAAGCCGAACAGGAACCCAACCAAGATGCCGTCGTCCTCGACCACGCGCGCCAACGCCCCGAGCTCGTAGAAGAAGATCGGATGCGCCAGCGCCGTGGTGGGGCCGCCCCACCACCGGTCGATGATCTGAACGATGTGGTCGTAGTCCTGTTTCCCGAGAGGTCGCGTGATCATGAACTCGAGTCGTTTCGGCTCGCCGCGAGCTCCGCGAGCTGCGCGATCCGAGTACGAGCGTAACACGCCGCTAGGTTTCGCCCCGTCCCATTTTCCGCGAGTGGCGGGAGGCGCCCGCGTCAGGTATGCGGAAGATCATGTCAATTCGGATCGCGCCGTCGATCTTGAGCGCAGACCTCGGACGCCTGGCCGACGAGGTGCGGGAAGCGGAGGCCGCCGGCGCGGACTGGATCCACGTGGACGCCATGGATGGGCAGTTCGTGCCCAACATCACGGTCGGGCCCGTGGTTCTGCAGGCCGTGCGGCGCGCGACGGCGCTGCCCCTCGACGTCCACTTGATGGTCGTCGATCCGGACCGTCACCTCGAAGCCTTCGCGGAAGCGGGCGCCGACATCCTCTCCATCCAGCTCGAGGCGACGCGGCATCCGCAACGCACGCTCGCGCGCATTCGCGCCCTCGGCAAGCGTGCGGGGCTGGTCGTGAACCCGCATACTCCCGAGGAGGCAGTGCGCTATCTGCTGCCGGACATCGACGTGCTCCTGGTGATGACGGTCAATCCGGGGTTTTCCGGCCAACGCTTCTTGCCGCAGGTGCTGCCGAAGATCCGCGTGCTGCGCGAGTGGCTGGATCGTGAGGGCATTCCGGTGGAGCTCGAGGTCGACGGCGGCATTCATCCGGGGACCGCGCGCGAGGTGGTCGCGGCGGGCGCGACGGTTCTCGTGGCCGGGACGGCCGTTTTCGGTCAGCGCGATCGACGTCAGGCGATCGCGGCGCTGCGCGCTGCTGCGGCGGTCCGATGACGCGGGAGGGGGCGCGCGTCGGAACGCTTCCGGCGCTGTGCGTCGCCGCGTGCGCCGCAGTGTTCGCCGCCGCCTGCTCGCCGAGCCCACACCCCGGGGTGAAGAGCGTCGCGCCCGCCGAGCCGGTCGCCGCCGCGCCGCCCCCGGCGAACGCTGCGGCGCAAGCCGAGTCTCCGGCGAGCGCGCTCGTGGAAGCGAGCGAAGAGGTGGCCGAAGCGCTCGCGCTCGTGGCGCGCGTTCGTGAGCTCGAAAAGCTCGCGGAGGTTCCGGGCGTGCGTCTCGACCGCGCCGCCATTCGCCGCGAGATCGAGCAGGTGTTGGCGGAAGAAACGCCGGAGGCGCTCGTCGTCGGGAATACCGAGCTGCTCTTCGCGTTCGATCTCGTGAGCGACGATTTCGATCTGCGCCGCGCCCTCAGCCGGTTGTACGAGAGCGAGCTTGCCGGGTTCTACGACCCGAAGCGCGACCGGATGGTGCTCGCCGCGGATCTCGGCGACGACCAACGCGAGATCACTTTGTATCACGAGCTCGTTCACGCTCTGCAGGATCAGCACTACGACCTCGCGTCTGCGCTCGACTGGCAGCCCGAGCTCACCGACACGCAGGCGGCGCTCCAGGCGCTCGCCGAGGGGGATGCCACGCTCGCCATGCTCGATGTCGCGCGCGTGGCGGCAGGTCTGCCCACCGGCGACGAAATCCCGCCGGAGCTTTTGCGTTTCGAGGCGGTCGCGCTGCAGGCGACGCCCGATTTTCGCGAGATTCCGGGGGTCATCGTGCGGGGCATCGTGGCGCCGTATGCCGACGGCCTCGCGTTCGTGAGCGAGGTTCGGCGGCGCGCCGGAGGCTGGCACGGCGTGGACGCAGTGTGGCGCGATCGCCCGACGTCCACCGAGCAGGTCCTGCACCCCGACAAGTATTTCGCCCGCGAGCCGGTGGTGCCCGTGCCGCCCATCGAGGCGCCGCCCGGGTTTCCAGAGCCGGTGTATCGCGACGTGTTCGGCGAGCAGGGGCTGCGGTTGCTCTTCGAAGAATGGGCGCCGGCCGGAGTGGCCGCGTTGGCCGCCAGTGACTGGGGAGGCGACCGCCTCGCCGTGTTCGCCGATGGAGATCGCCGCCTCGTGCTTTTGCACCTGGTGTTCGATCACGAGGCGGCGGCGCGCCGAGCAGCGGTGCTGTTCGCTCGCGGCGCCTTGCGCCCGGAGCTCGAGGAAGCGCCGGGCACGGATCCGCGGCCGTTCGTGGAGGCGGAGCAAGCGGAGCGCGCGCTCCGCGGCGGGCGTTTCTGCGCGTTCCGAAAGAAGCGTGGCGCGTTTGCGATCACGCTGCAGGGGCGCCACGTCGGTGTCGCCGTGGGGCCTTACGTACGGAGCCCCGATTCGGCCCAGCGCAACGGAACGTGCGCGCAGGCATCGGCGCTCGCGGATCGAGTGGTTCGCCGATGAGGATCGGGAGTCGAGCCGTGACGAGGAGTCTCTCCGCCGGAATCACGGAGGTTTCCCACCACGAGTCCGCAGGTTTTCCACAGCCGTTGCGACGCCCGACAGGGGCACGCCGATTGCTAGGTGACGTCGGGTGTAACGCGGCGGGCGTCTCATGCGTTCTCGAGATCGTCAGATGAAAGCGAAGGCTACGCTCGGTTCGGGACTTCGGCGTCGGTCGCGAGAAGCGACGGGAACCGCGGCGGTCGCGGCGTCGGCATCCTGGCTGGCGCTGGTGGCGGCGACGGCCCTCGGCGTCGCCGACGTGCAGCGGGTTCGCGCCGAGGTGTCGGCCGATCCGAGCGACCTCGGCACGACGCAGAGCACCGCCGACGGCGAGTATCGGCTGATCGTGCAGAGCTACGCGTCCGACGGCGTCGTCGACGGCGTTCCCGCCGCGCACGCTCGCCCGAAAGCGTCCGTTCAGCGCAGTGTCACGCCGGACGATCTGGCGCGCGGCATCGCCGTGGACGTGGTCGACCTCGACGCGAGCGAAGACCCGACGCGGGTGATCGTCGCCTGGGTCGAGCGGGGCCCCGCAGACCTGGAGTTCGATGCCCTGCGCGCGCGCCCGAGTCGGGACGCGTACGTCGGTGTGGCCCGCGCCGACGGCACGAGCGGTCGCGCCGAGGCCCACGTCGTGCTCACGCGGCGCATGGGCTGACGGAGAGCTGGCCCACACCGCCGGTGCATCACGCCGCGCGCGCTGGGTTTTCCGGAGTGCGCAGCGCTCGGACACGGGCGGCGAAGGCGTGCTCGTCGGCCTCGTCGAACGGGGCCCCGCCGAAGCGCACGCGTTGATACTGCTCCGTCAGCGCGAGGACTTCCGCAGCGAGGGGATGCCCGAGCTGGAGGAGCGTCTGCGCGTGCAAGAGCGGCGGCGTGCCCGGCGGGCGGGGCGCTCCATGGAGCGCCAGCACGGCCTCGAGGCTGCGATAAAGCTCCGTGACGCGCTGGGCACGGCGTTCTTGCTCGCCATTCTGCGACGGCGCACCGGTTCCGCGCCGCTTGCGCTTGAAGCGCACCGCGAGCCAGATCGCAGCCGTCAGCAGCGCGACTCCGAAGAGGAGGCGTTGCGGTTCGCGCAGGACCTTCGCGACGGGGCTGCCTTCGGGAACGAGCTTTCGGTACGTCGCGTGCACGCTGCGCACGATCCCGAGCTGCTGCTTGAGATCGTATCCCACCACGTGGTGGTCCCAGCGTTGGCTCAGCGCCTCGATGACGTCGCGCACCGTCGCGAACAGACCGTGGATCTCGCTGCGGGGCGCCGAGCTGGCGGGCGGCGTCGGATCGAAGCGCGTCCAACCGAGGCCGTCGATGTACGCCTCCACCCAGGAATGCGCATCACCTTGCCGAACGGCGTACGTTCCCGCGAAGCGGTTGTACGTTCCGCCGATGAAGCCGGTCACGTTGCGCGAAGGGATGCCGAGCGTGCGCAGCATCACCGCCATCGCCGTCGAGTAGAACTCGCAGTGACCGCGCTTGGACTCGAAGAGGAAGTGGTCGAGGGGGTTTTCGGCGGCGCCGGACGGGGAATCGAGGTCGTAGGCGTACTCCGCGCGCAGGCGTGCCTCGATCACGCGCGCCTTCAGCAACGGCTCGTCGATGCCCTCCGTCCACGAGCGCGCGAGCTCCCCGACGCGGGTCGGCAGGGAGGCGGGAAGACCGAGATACCGGGCGCGTTCGGCGCCGAGGGGGCGTACGACCAGGTCTTCGGGTGAAGCGAGCGACACCTCGTAGCGCAGCCCGCGTTCGTCGGGGCTCGTGTAGTAGAGGCTGCCTTCCGCGCCGAAGTACAACTCCGGGATCTGACTCGGCAGCGCATTCGCCGGGGTGACGAGCGTGAGCGCGGCCGCGTCTGCCGGCAGGAACACGACGCGCGGCTCGATCGGCTCGAGGTCGATCTTGAGCTTTCGATCCCGCGTGGGTTCCGGGAAACGCAGGATTCGAACGCTGCGCGCGCGCTGTTCGGCGCGGACGCGCTCGAGCGGACGGCTGCGCGACCACGTCCGGCCGTCGTAGCGATCGAACGCGGCGCCCTTGAGATACAGGGCGAGCCGCGGCGGCGGATCCTTCGGCAGCTCCGGGAGCTCGACTCGGAGCACGACCGTCGGATCGGTGCGCAGCTTGCCGACGCCACCCAGATCCACGCGGTCCGAAAAGCCCACCATGCGTTCCGGACGCGTGTGGTTGAGCAGCAGGAAGGAGAGGCCGACCCGTGGAAAGGCCACGAACAGGATGGCCGTGAACACGAAGATCGGAACGGAGAGCAGGCACGTGAAGAACAAGAACGGGCGCCCGATCACGCGCCGTGAGCGCAGGATGCGCGGCACGTCCACGGGCAGCCCGGTCCGGTCGCGCGCGCCTTGGCGGTAGTTGCCCTCGACCTCGCGGCGCAAGTGACTGAGCACGAGCGCGCCGGGCGCCACGATGAGGAAGCCGACGAAGCAGAGGCCGTAGGCGAGGCCGCCGCCGAGCACCGTGCCCGCGATGAGGTGCATCAACGCGAGCACGATGACTTGCTGGTCGTGCGCGGCGCCGCGCCGGGTGGCGAGGCGGATCACCTGCAAGCCCGCGGCGAACTCGACCGCAACGGGCAGAAGCTCGGCGCCACTCGCGAGCCGGCCGATCTGCAGCGCGAGCAGGGCGAGCGGCCCGATCGTGCCGACCCGCCGCATGAGCGGCTTGTGGTTCCAGGGCTCGGGAACGGCCACGGCCAGCGCGAGCCCGATAAACACCGGCCCGTTATACACATCCCCAGGCCCCCGAGACGGATCAAGCTCTGGTTTC
>QGUH01001178.1 GCA_003242355.1 Pseudomonadota bacterium | reverse complement strand
AAAAAGAGGGCAAAAGAGTCTAGGTAGGTTTCGTTGGGCCGGGGATTGGTAAAAAGGACCAGACGTTAGGCGGGCCCGATGCGGGCGAGCTCGAGCGCGGCCCGGGGGTCGCCGCCCGCAGCGGCGAGCGTGCCGACGACGGTCAACGACTGGCCCGCGCGGAGCAGAGCCCGCTCGACGTCGAGCCGGAGCTCGAGACTGGACGGCAGCGCGGAGTCTCCCGAATCCAGCGCCACGTTGGAGAGGTGCACGGCGCCGGAACCGACGAGCACCGCGTCCTCGTAGTGCTCGAGCCGCTCGAGCTCGAACACGGCTCCGACCGCGCCTCGGATCCGCGCCCCTCCATCCCAGAGCTCCGCACGCTCTCCGAGCACGCGCCCGCGCCCGCGCAGTCGCCGAACGACGCGTCGATCGCGCTCGCTGCCGAGGAGGGCGAGCCCCGCTTCGGTCCCGGCGATGCTCTCGTTGGCCGTAACCGTCAGCTCCAGAGACACCGACAGCGGCGCGAGCCGCGCGACCGACCTCTCCCTTCGATCGGCGATCTCGAAAAACGGAGCGCGCAGACCCGCGTGAACGACCGGGTTTGCCTTCCCCCCGAACGCGAGGTGGAGCGTGCTTCCGGGACCCAAGCGCGTGGTCTCTCCCCGCGCGTGGTGGATCACGGCCCGCCCGAGCTCGACGCGCAGCCCGCCTTCGTTCGCCGCATCGCGCTCGAACGCGAGCATCACGTCGAACGCGGATCCCTCGAACGGCGCCGAGGGGGCGACCGGCGCGAGCGCGCGCGGAACGCCGATGATCCTGCCGCCGAGCCGCGCGGTGCCCGAAAGCGTCCCGACCGCGGCCGCGGTCGTCGGCCCGAGCGTGAGGGAGACGCCCCCGCTCAGAATGGCCGCCGTGGCGGCGGCGTGTTGGAGCGCGGCGTCCGCCAGGGCGAAGCGCGCGTGAACGTGGGGAGCCGTGCCCCCGAAGCCCCCGCGCTCGAGCGCGACCGCGACCGGACCCGAAAGCTCGAAGGTCCCCACGCGCACGGAACGCAGCGTTCCTTCGAGGCGGTCGAGGCGCACCGTGGCCCCGAGGACCGGTGGCGCCATGCCGGAACGCGTGATCAAGGCACGTCCCCGCATGCTCGCGACGGTCGCTCGCCCCGTACCCGCAGCGAGCTCGGTCGGTGGCGGAGCGAGCTGCGGCTCGACGACGACTCGCATCCCCGTCACCGAGGCGGAGCGCACGTGCACGGCGCCCTGCAGGAGCGCACCGACCCCGAGAGAGAACCGCCCGTCGTCCGCGTGCACCGACCACCGCTCGCGCGCATCGCGAAGCGCGAGGTCGTGGACGACGAGGTGCCCCGGGTAGAGGGTGCGCACGCTTCCGACCTCGATCACGAGATCCGCGCGCGCCGCGATTTCACCGAGGACCTTCCGCGCACAGCCGTTGGCGACGATCAGGTAACCAACCTCCGCGCCCACGACCACCGCGCACGCAGCGAGCAACCAGCGCAGCACGCGGTGCCCAAGACCGCGGCAAGGCGCAGGTGCTCGCCAGGCATCCATTCCCGTCGCGTTCTTGCAAGGGTAGGACCGCGCCGCAGAAGCCCATTTTTCGTGGATCGAGCGTGGCAAGGCGCGACACCCGTGTCGGCCCTGAGCGAGCGCTCGACGAAGCACCGCGTCGCCGGCAGCGCTCGCTGCGACGGGGGCGCGCCGCGCCTCGAGGCGCCACCGCTCAGGTCGACGCTCCCTGGGCGTGCTCGAGGTACGTGCAGAGCGCGTTCACGAGCCGCATCTGACGCGGCGTCCGGCAGCGCGGCCGGACAAAAAGGGGCCTCGCCCGGATCAGACCAACCCCCGCCCCCCGCACGTTGTC
>QGUH01000197.1 GCA_003242355.1 Pseudomonadota bacterium | reverse complement strand
GGCGCGTGACCAGCGTGCACGTCCCCGCACGCGCCCTCGCGCGCGGCGTCGACACCTTCCGCGCGAGCGGTCTCGACCCGACCCCTCACGCGTTCCTGGCCTACGATGCGGTGCGCTTCCTCGAGCGCGCGGGACGGCGCGGCGATCGCTTCGACATCGTCGTTCTCGACCCGCCGAGTTCGCGAACGGGAAAGGCGGCAAGGCGCTCAGCGGTGCGCGCGGACACGAACGGGTGGGGCGCGCCGCGATCGCGGTCGTCGCGCCGGGGGGAACCCTGCTCGCCGTGACCAACCACCGTGGCACCTCGCCCACGGCGCTGCGGCGGATCGTGCTCGAGGCCGCCCGCGCCGCGGGACGCGCGGTGACGAGCGCACGCCTGCTCCCGTCCGGGCTCGATTGCCCGGAGGGACCGAATGGTCCCGAGCCGAGCAAGAGCGTGCTACTGCGTCTCGAGTGACCCGGAAGAACCCGTACGCCGGCGCCGATGCGCGCACGCGGGCGGCCAAGGCGCGTGGCTACCCGGCGCGCAGCGTGTTCAAGCTCGAAGAGATCGATCGACGGCTCTCGCTGTTGCGCCCGGGCCAGCGCGTGCTCGACCTCGGCGCTGCCCCGGGCTCGTGGTCGCTCTACGCGAGTCAGAGGGTCGGCCCCACGGGGCGCGTGCTCGCGGTCGATTTGCAGGAGATCCGGCAGACGTTTCCGGACACCGTGCGCGTGCTCCAGGGTGACGCGCTCGATCTCACGAACGAAGCCCTCGCCGAGCTCGCGCCGTACGACGTCGTGTTGAGCGACATGGCGCCGAACACGTCGGGCAACAAGGTGCGGGATCAGGCGCGGAGCGCCGAGCTCTTCCGACGAGCGCTCGCCGTGGCCGAGGCGCTCGGGCGCCCCGGCTCGTCGTTCGTCGGCAAGCTCTTCATGAGCGACGAGTTCCAGGACGTGCGCGCGGCGCTCGCGCGTGCCTACGAGCGCGTGCAGGTGATTCGCCCCGAGGGCACGCGCGCGCAGAGCTCGGAGCTGTTCCTCGTGGGGCTTCGGCTCAGAATGCGTTCTGCCCAGTGAGCGCCTTGCCGAGCACGAGCGTGTGGACCTCGTGCGTGCCCTCGTAGGTGTACACGCTCTCGAGGTTCAACATGTGGCGAATCACCGGGTACTCGAGCAGAATGCCGTTCGCGCCGAGGATGCCGCGCGCGCGGCGCGCGATCTCGAGCGCCGCGCGCACGTTGTTGCGTTTGCAGAGCGAAACCTGTTCCGGCGCGAGCCGCCCCTGCTTCTCCTTGAGCCGCCCGTAGTGCAGGGCGAGCAGCTCCGCCTTGACGAGCTCGGAGGTCATCTCGACGAGCGCCTCCTGGACGAGCTGCTTCTTCGCGATGGGGACGCCGAATTGCGTCCGCTCACGGGCGTACGCGATCGCACACTCGACGCATGCGCGCGCGGCGCCGACGGCGCCCCAAGAGATCCCGAAGCGCGCCTCGTTCAAGCAGCGCAGGGCAGCGCCGAGCCCCGGCTTGTTCTCGAGCATCGCGGAGGCGGGCACGCGGCACTCTTCGAGCACGACCTCGCCGGTCTCGCTCGAGCGCAGGCTCATCTTGCCGTGAATGCGCCGCGCCTCGAAGCCCGGGCGATCGCGTTCGACGACGAAGCCGCGGATCGACTCCGGTCCGCCGTCGTCGACTTTCGCCCAGACCACGCACAGATCGCAGAACGGCGCGTTCGTGATCCACATCTTCGTGCCCGAGAGCACGAACGCATCGCCGTCACGCCGCGCGCGCGTCTGCATCGACGCCGGATCCGAGCCGCTGTCGGGCTCGGTGAGGCCGAAGCAGCCGATCAGTTTGCCCTTGGCCATCTCGGGCAGGTACTTCTGCTTTTGCGCTTCGGTCCCGAAGGCGGCGATCGCGTACATCGCGAGCGAGCCCTGCACGCTCACGAAGCTCCGCAGGCCACTGTCGCCGTATTCGAGCTCTTCGAGAATCAGGCCGTAGGCGACGGGTCCCATTCCGGCGCAGCCGTAGCCGTGGATGCTCGCGCCGAGCAGCCCGAGCTCGGCAATCTCCGGGATCAGATCGCGCGGGAACTCTTCACGCTCGTAGAGCTCGCCGGCGCGCGGCAGGTAGCGTTCTCGCACGAAGCGGCGCACGGCATCGCGAGCGAGGCGTTCTTCTTCGCCGAGCAGGTCGTCCCGGGCCGACAGCGCGTCGATCGAAATCGCATCCATCGCGTTCATTGAAGCATCGTTCGGAGCCCTTTGCCGCATGGTCCGCGGGTGCACGGGCCCTCGAGCACCCTGGCCGGGCGAGCGTCCCTTCGCGGAAGAGAACGCACGCGCGGACACGCGGGGCTTTCGCCATGGAGACTTTCGGGTACGATGCCCGCCACCGTGCGGTCAGCGCGCTCCATTCGTTCGGGTGGGCTGCCGTCGTGGGTGCGCGCGTTCCTCGGAACCGCGTTCGCGGCGGCAGTCGCGCTCCTCGCCGTGCCGCTCTTTTCGGCTCCTGGCGCGGGCGGCTCGGGGGCGCTCGAGACCGAGGGGGGCGCACACGGCGCCGAGGTGGCTCCATCGGGCGGGGGTGGAGCAGAGGGCGCCGGAGGGCGCGTCGGGGAGCTTGGCGCACCGAGGGGGGGCACGTCGGCGGAGGGTCCTCCTTCGGAGGGCGACCGGAGAGTAGACGCATCCGGCGGCTCGGCTCCCCGCGCGACGGCGGGGCAGTCGCCACGCGGGGCGGAGCTCGGCGGTGCGGCCGGCGACGGCGGTGAAGCGGGCATCGGAGACGCAGGGCGCGCCGGTGCAGGAGGTGCGGCCCCCGAGGCCGAAGCGGCGCTCGCCGCTGCGGGCGCCGCCGGGGACACTGCTGGAGGAGCGGGGGGAAGCGTCGAAGCGGAACCGAGTGCCGTCGTTGCGGAAGTGCCGGCAGAGCCTCCGCCGCCGCCACCCACGGTGCAGGAGACGCGCCCGCCGTCGTTGCCGCAGGCGGAACGTCCGCGCGTAGCATTGGGCGCGTTGCTGGGGCTCCTGGGCCTGCTCGTGCCCGCGTACGTCGCCAACCATCCGCGGGTCCGTCGCCTCGGGGACTGGCTCGGGCTACGCAGCGCGATCACGGCGGGCTTCCCCTTCGTCGCGCTCGGCCTGCTCGCGCGCCATCCCGCCGTGGGCGTGCTCACCGACGACGTGCTCGTCGCGCTCACGCCGCTCATCGAGTTCGGGCTCGGCTGGATCGGATTTCTCGTCGGGTATCACCTCGACCTGCGCGCGATCGATCGGCTTCCGCGCGGGACGGCGCTCGTGACGGCGCTCGACACGCTGGTGCCGCTCCTTTCGACCGGCGTGTTCAGCGCCCTGGCACTGATCGCCCTCGGGTACACGTGGCACGAGGGCGTGCTCCCGCGTGCTGCGCTCGTGCTCGGGATTTCGGGCGCGATGACGGCGCCCGCTGCGATTCGTGCCGTGCTGCGCAGCGAAGGGGTTCCGCCTGCTGCCCAATACCTCGACGAGATCGTGGGCGTCTTGGGTCTCGCCACGCTCGCCGCCTACTTCCGCCCCGAGGGGCTCGAGGCAGCGTGGGCTCTGCCCGGAACCGCGTGGTTGTTCGTAACGCTCGGCATGGGTGCCACGCTGGGCTCGCTGCTCTACCTCATCTTGCGACGCCCGGCCGGCAGAGCGGAGTTCATGGTGGTTGCGGTCGGGTCCGTCGCGTTCACCGCGGGCATGGCGGCGTACGTGTGGCTCTCGCCGCTCGTCATCTGTTTCGTTGCGGGTCTCGTCATCGCCAACTTGCCGAGCGTCCATCGCGACGCTCTGGGCGAGGCGCTCGAGCAGCTCGCGCGCCCCATCTTTCTCGTCCTCTTGGCGCTCGCCGGGGCCCTCTGGGATCCGAGCGACTGGCGGGGCTGGGCGCTCGTGCCCGTGTTCTTGGCGAGCCGATACTTGGGGCTCGCCATCGGGCGCGCCTTCGCGCTGCGCCGCGAGCCGGCGGCCGCGACCGAGCTTCGCCCGGCGTCGCCCCTGGTTGCACCGCTCAGCATCGTGGCGATCGCCGTGGTCGTGAGCGTGCGCATTCTCTACGAGGGCCCCGTCGTTTCGGTTCTCATCACGGCCGTGATCGGCAGCGCGTTGATGGCGGAGCTGATCGCGGCGCTCGCCGAAAGGCGAGTGCGCATGGGCAGGAGGCGCGCGTCGTGATCCACGCCTTGCTCGTCTCGCTCGCGATGTTCGGGCTGATGCACGCGGCTCGGTCGTTCCTGCCGCCAGGCGCGGATGCACCGCCGTTCTCCGGCACGGCGCTCGCCTTCGGGTTCTTGCTGCTCGTCGCCTTCTTCGCGGGAAAAATCTTCGCCACGCTGCGCTTGCCCCGGCTCACCGGCTACATCGTGACGGGCATCATCGCCGGTCCGAGCGTTCTCGGGCTCGTTTCCCGCGAGATGCTGCGTTCGCTCGGACCGGTACAAGGCGTCGCCATCTGCCTCATCGCGCTCACTGCGGGCGGCGAGCTGAACCTCAAGCGCATGCGCCCCTATGCCCGCGTCGTCACCTGGATGATGGCGTGCGTGGTGGGTGGCTGCGCGGTGCTCTGCACGACGGCGCTCTATCTCTTGCGTCCCTGGCTGCCGTTCCTCGACGGGCTCACGCTCCAACAATCGTTCGCGGTTTGCAGCATCATCGGCGTCAGCCTCGCCGCGATGTCGCCGGCCGTCGTGATGGCGCTGCTCACCGAAATGCGTGCGGAAGGCTCTTTCAGCCGCACGGTGCTCGGCGTCGTCGTCGCCGCCGATCTCTTGGTCATCGTTCTGTTCGGGCTCGTCGCCGCTGCGGCGCAAGCCGTGCTCTCCGGCACCGCCGATGTCGCGGCGGCTGCTCTCCACGTGGCGTGGGAGCTCTTCGGCTCGGCGGGCGCTGGCGTCGTCATGGGTGTTCTGCTCGCGCTCTATCTGCGCAAGGTCCGCGCCAGCCGGAGCCTCTTCGTCTTGCTCGTGTGCGTGGTGATGGCCGAGGTGGGCTCGCGTCTCGCGCTCGACCCGCTGCTCGTCGCGTTGAGCGCAGGGCTGTTCATGGAAAACTTCTCGGAGGTCGAGACGACGGCGCTGGTTCACGAAATCGAAGCCGCTTCGCTGCCCGTGTTCGTCGTCTTCTTCGCCGTTGCGGGTGCTGCGCTGCGCCTCGACGTGCTCGCCCTGGTCGCGATGCCCGCGGCGGTCCTCGTTCTCGTGCGTGCGCTGGCCATCTGGGGCGGCACGCGGGTGTCTTCCAGCATCGCCCACGCCGAGCCCCGCATCGCCCGGTGGTCGTTCGCCGCTTTCCTGCCTCAGGCGGGGCTCGCTCTCGCGCTGCCGCTCCTGTATCCGAAGGTTCTGCCGGGTCTCGCCGAGGGACCCGCCGCGTTGGTCCTCGGAATCGTCGGGATCAATCAGGTGCTCACACCGGTTTTGCTCAGGATTGCCTTGATCCGCACCGGCGAAGCCAATCAAGCCCACGCGCTCACCTCGCTCGATCAATCGGAGGGCGACTCCGAAGAACGTCGAAGCCCACGCCCCGCGTTGCCCGGTTGACCCGAGCGGAAGCTTGCCGTCCGAGACGCGTCCTTGTGTGTCGGAGTCTTCCGGACGAGCACATCGGTACTCGTGAGCCGCCCGAGCGAACAGGCGACCGAGCGAGTCGTGGGCGCAATGACGGAGCTCTCCTCAAAAAGAAGAAGGCCAGGGGCAGGAAGCCCGTGGTGTCGTAACGTCCGTCGCTGGCCGAGTCAGCCGTCGAGCACGGAGAGGCCCCTGGTCATCGGGGGACGAACTCGTCACCCCAGAGAATGTTCTTCGAGGCTCTTATCGAGACTCCTCGACGCACCGTACTGACGCTCTGCCGCGAGCGAGAGGACGATTCAGCGGATGGGCTCGACTGTCACTGGAACCGAGTGTGAGCAGTGTCCCGAGTGCGGCCATGCGACGTTGCCTGGCGCGCACTTCTGCACGCTTTGTGGGACGAACCTGGACGCCGTAAAGGCTTCCAGGCCGGCCGCGGACTCGGCGCGCCGCGCAGACGAAGGCGACGGATCGCTCTTCGGTTCGACGGGCGCGATGGTCCAGGCGTCGGTGAAGCACGAGACCGTGTCGACGGCGGTGGCTGCGATGGAGATTCGGCTCGAAGACGTGGACGAAGGCTTCGACTTCGCGAGCACGGAGGTCGAATCCGGAGGCGCCTCGTCGACGCGGGCTTCCCCCGTTGGGCCGGCTGCCCCCGTTCCGCCGCCGTTGCCGCGAAGCGCGACGGGGTCCGTGGCGCACCGTACCGAAGGCGCCCGGGCCGAGGAGAGCCGTCCGAACGCTCCGGCACCCGTTACTCACCATGAAGGAACGAGCTCGATGCCCGACTATTCGAGAGAAGAGGTCCTGAGACGTGTTCGCCTGAAGCAGAGCCTCAAGCGAGTCGGACTTGCGGGGATCGATCTCTCGGGAGCCAATCTCGAAGGGGTCGATTTCAGTCGCGCCGATCTGGATGGGGCGAACCTGCGCGACGCGAACCTGAAGAACGCGAACCTGCAGAGCGCGAGCTTGCGCCAGGCGAACCTCGAAGGGGCGGACCTTTCGAACGCGCGGCTGCACAAGGCCGATCTCACGGGAGCGCGGCTCTCCGGAGCCACGCTGGAGCGCGCCGAGCTGGCGCTGGCCGAGCTCGTCGAAGCCGACGTGACGAACGCGACGCTCCGCGGAGCGCGCCTCTCGTCGGCGAACCTGGAAGAAGCGGATTTATCGGGGGCGGTGCTCGAG
>QGUH01001177.1 GCA_003242355.1 Pseudomonadota bacterium | reverse complement strand
CTCGGCCCTGCGTCGCGCGGCGGGCGCTCTTCGTTGGTCGCGGGCTCTCGGCTGGGGTCGTCGGGGCCGTCGGTCATTCCGGCGTCGAGCAGTGTAGTCCATCGTCCGCGCGTGTTACCGGTGGTTTCGCGGTGCCGTTGCCGGGACGCTCGGGACCGGAACGCGTCGCGTCCCGACGTGAGCGGCCGTCCTTCGAGGCGACGTGCGCTCTCGGCTGCGCCGCGACGTGCGTCCCCCGCGCTATGCTCCCGACGATGCCTGGCCTCTCGCGCGCCGCGTTCGTCGCTTCGAGCGCCGGCGCTTGCACGATCCTGGCGCGCGCGGCGCTCGGGCACGTGCCGGGCTGGGCGGAAGTCGGCGCGCTGTTCGGCTGGTTCGCGCTCTCCACCACGGGCGTTTTCTTTCCGGGCCTGCAGATGTACGGACCCATCGTGTCGCGGGGTCCGCGCGGCCACGCGCAGGTCGCGCTCACCTTCGACGACGGCCCACACCCGGAGACCACGCGCGCCGTCTTGGCGGCGCTCGCTCCGACCGCCCACCGCGCGACCTTCTTCGTGCTCGGAGAGAAGGCGCGGCGCCACCCGGACGTGGTCCGCGAGATCCACGAGGCAGGGCACACCCTGGGCGTGCACGGCGATTTCCACGATCGCCTCCACTCGTTTCGCGCCCCGGGGCGCGTCCGGCGCGAGATCGAGGCAGCGCGCGCCAGCGTCGAGCGCGCTGCCGGCGTTCGTCCGCGCCTGTTCCGTCCGCCGCTCGGGCACACGACGCCGCTCACGGTCTCGGGAGCGCGCCGCGCGGGAATGGCGATCGTCGGCTGGTCCGCGCGCGCCTACGACGGGCTACGCTCGAGCCGTCCCGAGGACGTGATTCAGCGACTCCGCCCAGGGCTCACCGACGGCGCCATCGTGCTGCTTCACGACGCCGCGGAACGTGACGATTTCACCCCCGCGTCGATTGCCGCCCTCCCGAATCTGCTGCGCCTGCTCGACGAGCGCGGGCTCACCAGCGTCGGGCTCGACACGTGGTTCGCGAAATCGGAGGCGCCGGGCGCGCGAGCCTTGCGACCCGCGCGCCCGACCCCGTGATCACAGCACCTGCAAGAACTCCAGCAGGTCGTTCTTCTGCTCGGGCGTCAGCGACTCGGGGAAGAAGCTTCCCTCCTCCGGCGGGTGGATGAGCGGCAGGTTCAGGGGCGGGAAGAACTGGAGGATGAAGCGACTGTAGATGTCGACCGCGTCGCGTAGCGTTTCGGCGCTGTTGTCGTGGAAGTACGGCGCGGTGTTGGCGATGCCACGGAGCGGAGGAACGTCGAACGCCTCGAAGTCGTGCGGGTTACCCGTGATCGCCGCACGACCCGGGTCGGTCGACCACCATTGCGGCAAGAAGTTCGGACCGACGATGGGCGCTCCGTTCTCGTCGAGCTTGGGCTGAAGATCGAACGGGTCGCCGCTCTCGGTAACCGGGATCGGCGGCAGATCCACCTCCTTCACCGTTCTCGTTCCGTCCGTGTAGAACCGGAAACGGTACACCGGGAGCGGCACGGTCGCGTTGAAGCGCGGACCGAACAAGTCCCCGAAGATTTGCCCCAGATAAGAGATGTTGCCGAGCCCGATATTCATGAACTCGTTGTTCGGCTGCGGGCTGAGCACCGGCCGCGGCGGCGTGACGGAGGTGTCGAACAGCACGTTCCCGTCGGGCTTCAGCTCGACGAACGCGAGATCGTGAATCTCGCGATTGACGATTTGGCGGAGGGGCGTCCCACCCGCCGGGCGAGGGGCCACGGCGCAGGCGCGCTCGCCACCGCGGCCGCCGTGCGCGGGGGCGGCCGTCACGCCGACGTGCGCCGGAGGCGTCCGCGCAGG
>QGUH01000196.1 GCA_003242355.1 Pseudomonadota bacterium | reverse complement strand
GCCCGGGGCGGAGGGGGGGGGTCGCGGGGGGGTTCGCGGGGGGGGGGGGACCCCCCGGGGGGGCCCCCGGGGGGGGGGGGGTGGGCGGGACGACAAACAATCCCGCGACGTTCCTAGCGGCTCTCAAAAGAGTCCGACGCTGAAGTGAAACGCGCCCAGTGACTCCCAGTAGCGTTGGCGAGGACGTGAGGGATCCAGTCGATCGAGCACGCGCTCGAGGTTGAAGCCGTAGTCGAAGGCGAGCGGACCGATGGGCGTGGCGATGCGGATGCCGGTGCCGGCCGAGTAGCGCAGTTTCGTCGGCGCGAACGAGCGCGCGTCGGCCCACAAATTGCCGGCGTCGACGAACAGCGCCGTCCGGATGGTCTCGGAGAGCGGCAGGCGCAGCTCGGCTCGGGGATTGATGAACGTGTCGCCGCCGCGGATCACCACCTGCTCGATGCGCAGCCCCGAGCTCGGGTCCAGAAGGCGAGCCGCCACGTCTTCGGGAACGAGCGAGTCTTGGAGAAACCCACGCAGACTGTCCACGCCGCCCAAGAAGAAGAGGCGATCGGGATACGTCCGCGACCCCTGCGTGAGCTGCTGGTTGAGGCCCCAACGGAAGCTCAGGGCGAGCGACACGCCTCCGCCGCCGATGGGCAGGTACGCGCCGAGGCGATTCTGGATGCGCAAGAAGCGGCTCCGCACGGCCTGGAAGACGCTCGTCGATTCGGTGACGGGCTCCGCCTCCTCTTCCACCGGCCGGGCCGCGACGTGCTCGAGGCTCGCGGAGACGAACGTTCCGCGCGTTGCATCGAGCGGCTTGTCGCGCCGATCCCAACTCGCAGCGATGCGCTCGGCTACCACGAACGTCGTGCCCTCGGGAACCCGGAACGCATTCCGCTGCGAGGGGTTCATGCGCAGGTATTCATCGAGCGCCCCCTTTTGTTCTTCTCCGAAGATGCGCGCCACGTTGCGCTCCACCGACGCGGCGAGCTGAATCGACACCCGCCGCTCGGGCAGGAACGTGAGCGTGGCGATGCCCGCGTCCTTGGTGAGCCCGAAGTCGCGCGCGTTGTCGCGCACGTCCACTCCTTCGAGGCTCATGCGGAACAGCGGCCCGAGCCCGATCTCCGGAAACTCGACGGTGGCGGTGTTCCGCCGCTCGAGGCGATCGCCCACACCGAGGTCGCGGTACTTGTCGCGCACGTCCTCTTCGAGGATGAGCCCGAGCGGCAGGTAACCGAGCTGGCTGCGCAGCGTGAGGCGAATCGCTTGACCCGCGATGTTGCGGTGCGCGTACTCGAACCCGATGCGGAACCCCTCGCCCGTGCTGAACCCGGGGCGGATGTCGAGGTACTGCGGCTTGCGCTCCTGAACCGAGACCACGACCACTTTTTCGCTCGCCGGCACGTACGGATCTTCGAGCCCCACGCTCACGCTCGAGAACACGCCCAACGTCGCGAGGTGCTCCTCGGTCCGCCGCACGAGGCTCCGCGAGTAGACGCCGCCGGGCTCGAGCGCGATCCGTCCGCGGATCAGGCTCTCGCTCGTGATGCGCGCGCCGCGGAGCTCGATCCGGGAAACGCGCACGCGTTTGCGCTCGTTCACGAGGAATCGAACCTGCGCGCGCGTTCCGTCTTGGGAGGGGACGAGCTCGCTCGAGACCTCGGCGAACGCGAAGCCGTCTTCGGCGTACGCATCGAGCAGCCGACGCCGCGCGCGATCGATCTCGAGCTCGGAAACCGGCTCACCGGGCACGAGGCCAGTCGCCGCGACGAGGCTCGAGAGCGGCTTTTCGTGCGCGCCTTCGATCACGATGCTTTCGATCACCGTGCGCGGGCCGAGCCGGATCGGAATGCTGAGCACGACCTCGGGCTCGCAGCGCCGGCTCTTCGCGAGATCCGGGGTGCAGGCGAGCTCGGGTGGCGAGGGCGGCGCTTCGTCCGCGCCACATGCCGGAGGCGGCGATGCGCGCGTCCCGAGCGGCACGCAGCGGCCTCCCACTCGCGGATCGCAGCGGCGCCGGAGCACCGTCACGGGACCCACTCGCGCGCGCAAGTACCCCTCGGAGCGAAACAGGTCTTCGAGGTGATCGAGCGCGCGCTCGTACGTTGCCGGGTCGTACGTGGACCACGGGTTCGGATCGTACGGGGCCGGGTCGCCCCAAGCGCTGCGCCTCGGTCCGTGGAGCGCGTCCACGAGCGCGCCGTCCACGGGGCCCGCCAGGCTGCCCCCCGGCAGCTCGGCGAGGAAGCTGTCGATCTCGCTCCCGATGTCGTCGGGGCTGCGCTCGCCGCCGACCAAGCACGGATACTCGCGTGCAACGACGCGCACCGGATCGCCTTCGTGAATGCGGAGCACGAGCTCACGCACGGGATCGCCGTCGTTGCCGCGCAAGCGCGGCTCGACCACCGCGTCGTAAAATCCGCGTTCGACGTAGAAGCGCCGAACGCGTTCCGCGAACGCCGAAGGCGAGCGATCGCTCGACGTGTCGAGCTCGAGCCCCGACGTGAGCGTCGCCGCGTCGAACCGGCGATTACCCTCGAAGCGCAAGACCACGCGCGAGCCCGCAACCACGCGCACGACGAGCTGCATGCCGTGCGGAGCGCGCACGAGCTCGTGCTTCACCTCCGCGTCGTGA
The DNA here is from genome assembly GCA_003242355.1 of Pseudomonadota bacterium. Lineage (GTDB taxonomy): Bacteria > Myxococcota_A > Polyangia > Polyangiales > Polyangiaceae > PMG-095. The sequence goes on along the minus strand of QGUH01000196.1, from coordinate 4,142 downwards.
TACCCCGCCGCGCGCAGACGTGCTTCGAGCTCGCGATCCGCCGCCTCGATGGCCTCGACGTCGGCGCGCTGCCCGCGATCGACGCCGTAGTCCGCGAGCAGCGTCACGAGCTCGGGCTGCTTCGGGTCGGGCCAGACCTGAAACTTCAGGCTCGCGATCCGCGCCGGAGCAAAGGCGGCCACCTCGAACACGAGCACGACGGACAACGGATCGTCCGTGTCGAACGTGCGCAGAACGACGCGCGCGTCGGGATAGCCCCGCCGCGCCAAGCGCTCCTCGAGACGGCGGGCGACGTGGGGCACGTCGCGCGCCGTGATTTCCCCGCCGACGCGCACGCCGAGCGAGCGCACGAGCTCTTCGGTGTCGCCGGCGAACCCCGTGATGCGAATCCCCGTGACGACGCGGCGAGCCGTGCCCACGAGCCTGAGGAGCACGCCGTCGCCGTGTGGCACCGCCTCCGCGCGCAGCTCTCCGAAGCGGCCCGTGACGGCGAGCTCATCGAGCGCGATGCGCGCCGTCTCCGCCGTGAAGCGCTGCCCGGGGCGCACGCGCCGCACGCTCACGTTCGTGACCCAGCGCGGTGGATCGAACACCACCTCGATGCGCTCGATGTTGCGCCCGTAGAGCGCGCGCGCCGCCACGACGTTCGACCGATCGTCCGGCGCGGGCCCCTCCGCGGGCTCTGCCTTTGCCAGCGAAACGCCGAAGAGCACGCAGGCGATGGCGAACCAGCGGGCGGGGCCAGAGCCCATGACTCGGGTCATAGTCGGAAAGCGCGCTGGATTCACCCATCCGAGCGAGGTCGCCGCGCAACGCGGACGCGCTTGCGCCGCTCGGACCACGATGCGACAAGGAACTCTGGAGCTTCAAGACGGACGATGAGCGAGGTCGCGACGCTCGAGGGTGGGAAGCAGCGGGTGCGGCCGCGGCGCAAACCGCCGTGGAAACGGCGACGGGTTCTCGTGCGCTGGGCCGCCGTGAGCGCCTCCGCGGCCCTCGGGGGGCTCATCGGGCTGTGGGTCGCGGTGCATCGCTACGAGTGGATGGGGCCGTTCGTCGCCAACGGCCTCCGGGCCGTGATCGGGGCGGACGGTGTCGCGCGCCTCGAGGACTTCGTGTATGCGGTCGAGGATCGGGTCAACCGCGTCCGCCGCCAACACGAGCCGCCCAAGGCTTACTGGACCGTGCCCAGCCCGCTCCCCGCTCCGAGCACGCAGCCCGCGAGCTCGACCGTAGTCCCCGAAAAGCCCGTTCTCAGCCCGTTCCGGCCGGTAGACCCAGGCCCCTTCGACAAGCGGCGAGCAGCCCGGGGCGACGGCATCTGGGTGCCCATCGTCGACCCGCGGCGCCCCGACGACGACCCGCGCCTCTACAAGACGTTACTCCACCCCGATCCGACGCGCGGCTGGGCGGAGGTGTTCGTGGTCGCGGTGGATCTGCGGCGCGTCGACGTCCACCTCGTGGCCGGCTCGCAGGAGCCCAAGTTCGAGGACGAGGAGAACGCGCCTCCGTACGAGCGCCCGGCGAAGATCCCCGAGGAGCACCACGACACACTGCTCGCCGCCTTCAACGGCGGGTTCATGACCGAGCACGGCGGCTACGGCATGAAGCTCGACGGCGTCGTGATCGTGAGCCCGAAGCCCGACGTCTGCTCGCTCGTCCGCTACACGGACGGAAGCATGCAGATCGCCACGTGGAAGCGCCTCGCGGACCGCGAGCCCGAGATGCTCTGGTACCGCCAGGCGCCGCCGTGCATGGTGCAGGACGGAAAGCTCCACCCCGGCCTGGTCGTCGGAGCCATGCGCCGGTGGGGCGCCACCCTGGACGGTGAAACGGTGATCCGGCGCTCCGCCGTTGGCCTCAGCGCCGACCGACGAATCCTCTACGTTTCGATCACCAATCACACCACGGCGCGGGTGCTCGCCGACGGTCTGCGTCACGCGGGCGCCGTCGACATCGCGCAGATGGACGTCAACTGGTCGTATCCGAAGTTCGTGCTGTACGAGCCGCATCCGGACGACGGGCGACTCGTCGCGATCGCGCTCGCCAAGGGGTTCGAGTTCTCCGAAGACGAATACGTCCGCCGCCGCTCGCGGCGCGACTTCTTCTACATCACGCGCAAACCGGATTGATTCGGCGCGGCCTCCTCCTCTTGAGGCTTTGCGGGGGCGCTCCGTTGGTTTTGCGCGGTAGTGCGTTGGTGCGGGCGACGCGTTGGCGCGAGCGATGCGTTTCGCGCGGCGATGCGTTTGACGCGAGCGGCGCGTTTACACGAGCGGCGCGTTGACGCTGGCCGAGGCGTTCCAGCGGGCGATGCGTTTGGCGCGAGCGATGCGTTGGCGCTGGCCGAGGCGTTGACGCGGGCAATGCGCGACACCGCGAGCGCGCCAAGACGTCGAGCCCGCGAGCGCGGCGCGAGCGCGGACTACTTTTGACAGTGCGGGCAATAGTGCGTCGAACGCCCCCCGAGCACGACGCGGCGAATCGGCGTGCCGCAACGCGGGCACGGCTCGCCGGCGCGCCCATAGACGAGGTGGTGATCCTGGTATCCGCCGTCGCTTCCATCCGGGCGCACGAAGTCGCTGATCGTCGAGCCACCCGTCGCAATCGAACGCCGGAGCACTTTCCGAAGCGCCGCGACGAGCGCATCGCTCTCGCGCTGCGAAAGCGCGTTCGCCGGGCGCGTGCTCCGAATCTTGGCGACGAACAGCGCCTCGTCCGCGTAGATGTTGCCGACGCCCGCGAGCACGCTCTGGTCGAGCAACACCGTCTTGATCGGCACCGAGCGCGAGCGCGTCGCGTCGAACAACTCCTTGCCGGTGACGCGAAGCGCGTCGGGGCCGAGCTTGTCGAGCCGCTCGGAGACGGCGCCCTTCGGAATCCACGCCACCTTGCCGAACTTGCGAACGTCTCGAAAGCACAAGCGCGGTCCGGGCTCGCGAAACGAGAGCACGAGGTGGGTGTGCTGGTCGCCCACGAAGGCCACCGCCCGACGCTCGCTGCGCGGCCCCGCGCGCCGCGCTGGCGCCGGCCGGGTCGGCTCGGCCGGCGCCGCGACGAGCTGCCCCGTCATGCCGAGGTGCAAGAGCAGCCGCGATCCGTCGTCCAGGTGCCCGATGAGGTACTTGCCGTGGCGCTCGAGCCGCGTGACCCGCCGGCCGAGCAGACGCGCTCGGAGCTCGCGCGGCGGCGTGAGAAAGAAGTAGCTGGGCGCGGTGGTCCGGACGTCGGCCACCGTGCGACCCACGAGCACGCGTTCGATCTGCCGGCGCGTGACCTCGACTTCGGGGAGCTCGGGCATGAAACCAGGCGAAGCGCCGAGCGAGGCTAGCACCACCATGGGGGACGCGCGCGGGGCCCGATTGCACTATGCTGCCGCGCCCCATGAGCACCGATCGAGACAAGGAGCTTGCGGCCCGCGCCGCCCTCGCGCTGCTTCCCGACTCCGGCATCATCGGTCTCGGCACGGGCTCGACGGTGAAGGCCTTCATCGAAGGCGTCGCGGAGCTGGTGCGTGCCGGCCGACGCTATCAGGCGGTGGCAACCAGTGAGCAGAGTCGCGCGCTCGCCGAGCGGCTCGGCATCCCCCTTCTGCCCGACGACGGTCCGTGGGACGTGCTCCTCTGCGTCGACGGCGCCGACGAAGTCAGCCCCGCGCTCGACCTGATCAAGGGGGGCGGCGGGGCCCACACGCGGGAAAAAATCGTCAATTTTGCGGCGCGCAAGAACGCCATCGTCGTGGATGCCACCAAGCTCAGCCAAAAGCTCGGCCAGCGACGCCCCGTACCCGTCGAAGTGTTGCCCTTCGCGCACCGCGAAACCTGCCGGCGCCTCGCCGCCCACGGCGCCCCCGTGCTTCGGGAGCGCGGGGGCGTCCCCGTGCGCACCGATTCCGGAAACTACATCTACGACGTGTCGACGGGCCCGCTCGACAGCCCCGTCGAAACCGATCGGCTGCTCCGGCAAATCCCCGGGGTCGTCGAAACCGGCCTCTTCTGCGGCCGTGCCGACGTCGTGTTCGTGGCGGAAACCGGCCCCCGTGGGGGCCTCGACCCGCCCCCCCCCCGCCCCGAGGCCCCCCCCTGTCCCCAATGTACAACCCCCCACCCCCCCGGGAAAACAAACACCGCGCTCTGCCCCCC
>QGUH01000195.1 GCA_003242355.1 Pseudomonadota bacterium | reverse complement strand
GGGCCGCCGTCCTCGGCCGCCGGCAGCTTGCGCTGGGCGCCGGCCGAGGACGGCGGCCCCGCAACGGGTTGCGCGGCGGAGATGGGCGCCGCAGATCCCCCGTCACCCGGGAGGCTGAAGGCGCTCATCTGCGGCTCCGCTGGGATGTCTCCGAGCACCTGCTTGAAGTCGGCAGGTCCGCGGCGCGGGCCCCCGCCCCGAGCGAGCGCGTGGTCCACGCCGTCGTTGAGGTCGGACGCGAGCTGGCGGAAGGCGCCGCGGAATTTGCTGGGCTGGAGCTGATCGATCTCTCCCTTCGCGAAGCGCGCCACCTCGGCACGGAACGCAAGCAGGGGCCGCGTGTGCTCGAGCACCGAAAAGCCCACGCCGGCGCCCGCGGCGACGAGGGCGATCAACACGGCGAGCCACAGCTTCGCCTGTTCCTTGTCCTTGTCGTCGGCCTGACTGAAAAAGTCGAAAGGACCGCTCACCCCGAACGGGAGACGCGCCACGGCGTATCCCGTCCTGAGGTGCCACGCTTCACCCTGCAGGCGCGTGTACTGCACGCTCAGCATGTCCGCGATGGTGCGAATGCGGCTGCGCCCCTTTTCCTGGTATTCGGCGTCCCGCTCGAGATCCTCGAGATCGCCGACGATCTGATCGAGCTGGCTCGTATCGAAGCCCTCGGGCGCTGCCGACGCCACGCGCTGGCCCTGACTGTAGAAGGCCACGGCCGCTCCGGTGCGCGCCGAAATCTCGCGCGCGAACCGGTCGTCGACGATGCGCGCGCCGACGATGGCGCCCGCCGGAGGCTGCGTGAGGTCGTACTCCACGGGACGCGCGACGACGCGGTAGATGCGGTCGAGCACGAGCGTGTCGTCCCGCAGGTAGCCGCGCAACGCATCGGCGACCACCGGATAGCCCCCGAGCTCGAAATCTTGCATGCCCCTCGCCTGCTCGTAGCCGAGGTGCGCGACGACGCGCCCGTGCTGGTCGACCGCGAAGACGGCGTCGAACGCGCCCTCTTTGGGAATGCGCGCGTTCACCTTCTTCAAAGCCGCGAGCATGCGGTTGCGCACGTCCTCCGGCACCTTGGATTCCGCCTCGCTGGACCGCTGCAGAAGCCTGGCGACGTCGGGGTCGAGCGCGAACTGGATCAGCCGCGCAGAACGCTGTCGCGCGTCGTCCTTCAGGTACCAAGAGACGAACTGGCTATCCGAGGACAGCGCCTCGCCGAGCACCCGCGCCCCGGCGCGGTTGTACATGCTCGTCGCCAGGAACGACACGAACACGGCCACCCCGAGCAGGAGGGCCACGAAAATGGTCCAGAACCGTGTAGCCAGCATCTCTCAATCCGTACTGCCGTGGCCGGTGTCCGAGCGACGGGGGACGACGCGCCGAGGGCGCATCCTCCCGACCGGGCTCGTCACTTGGCCGAATCGCCCCCGCCCTCGGCGTCGTCCTTGGCGGCCTTGGCCGCCGCCTTTTCGTCCACGAGCTTCAGCGGAGCCCGCGAGATGTCCACGTCCGGGCCCTTGATCACCACCGGCACCTCGGGACCGACTCGCTTGCCCGCAAAGAACGCCTGAACCCGATACTCGCCCGGTTCATCGACGGGTACCGCGAACTCCCCCTTCATCGAGGGATAGGCGATACCGGCAACCATGGGATCGGCGATCACCCACATGCGCAAGCTCGGCGCGGCCTCGTCGCGAATCTCGTACACGCCGGCCTCGGGCACGGTCCACTCGCGCGTCGCACCACGACCGGTGTCGCTCGGGGTGAACGTCTTCAGCCCGACCGCGTAGAGGCGGTGCTTGAACGGGTCGGTGTTCTGAAACACGAGCTTCGTCCCGGGCGTGGTCACGAGGGTCACCGGCGTCGTCCGACCGCCGCCCACGCGCACCAGGATGGCGGAGCTTTTGGCCGGCTGCGGCGTCGACGCCAGCACGGCCACACACACCTCTTTCGGAATGTGGGGATACGGCCGGCGAAACTCGGCGCGCACGGTGGGCACCGGCTCACGGAACGAGTAGCCCTGCCGTTCGGGGTTCTTTGCCTCGGCCCAAACGGGATTTTCGAGCAGGCGGAAGCCCTCGAGCCGTCCCCGCACCTTGGCGGCCTCCGCCGGGCTTGCCGTGAGAACCAAAGCCGCAATCCAGCCGACGACGGGAACGAGGCCAAGCCTCCGTGCACGTCGGTGGATGAGCCCTTCCTTGACAGCGCTCATTTCCGCGAGACGGTAATCCAGCCCCCGCCACGACGGAAGTCTCTGATGTTTCACCGCCCGGCGGGGCCGGTCCGGTGTCCGATGTCGCTCCAACACCCCGCGGAGCCGACGCGAAAAGACGCGAGCTGGCGCAAAATAGGCGGATGGGCCGACTGCCGCCAGCCCATCCAAAGCTCCGTACCGCCTGAGCCGCGAGGAACCTACGCGTAGCCCGAACCCCTAGCCTTGCTAGGTGGGAGGCTCTTGGAGCCGCGGTTTCCGGCTTCCCGGTGAGTGGTTCCGGGCCTAGCGCTCCGCCGCGGAGTCGCCTCCCGGGTCGGTTGCTGTCAGGGATTCGTTACTACGGCCTCCCGTACTCTGCAGAGGGAGCCATTCCGATCTTATTTCCGGCCCCTTCGGCCGTCAATGCCGGCCCTCGGCCGTCACGCGGTGCGCGATCCGTCGAAAACTGGGAAATCACCGAGCGATCGGCGAGCTTCCCCGCATGAGCTGGGGCCTAGCCGAAAACCTGCCCACGTCGTTCGAGGGAGCCGCCATCTTCCTCGATCCCCTGGACATTCCCGCGGAGCTCGCGCGCGCCGAGGCGCGGAGCTTGCTGCCCGTGACGATCCCTGCTCCCGGACCCGCGTTTCGAGGACGTCTCGCGCTGCTGCTCGAGGAGGCCGTGGAAGAGGCGCTCGCCCGACGCGGCGCGTGCCCGCCGGGAATCGGTGCGGCCGCTTCGCTCGACGCGGCGCTCAGCGATCAGCTGTACCGATCGCGGTTGCTCGAGCTGCGCGGGATCACGATCGCGCTCCCGTCGCTCGAAGGCATCGCGACCCTCGGGGGAATGCTCGACGCCGAGGACGGCGCGGTGCTCCGGTTCTGGGTCGACGCCGCCCGCTCGCGCCCCATCCGGCTCCTCATCGACGTCGCGAACCAGAAGCTCAAGGTGTACGGACCGCCCGAGCCGTTCGCGTCGTTGTTGCGCGAACCGGAGCCCCCTACCGAAACGCCCGCTCCGCCGCCCGCCGTCGCTCCCGAGGTCGCCGAGAGCACTGGGGCCATGGAGCTCTCCGAACCGACGCCCGCCGTCATCGAGCACGATGGAGCTCTGGCGTTCGGGCTACCGCTTCCCGACGGCGACGACGAGGACGAAGAGACCGTCGCGCTGAGGACCGCGAGCAGTGCGCGCGTCGAGGCGAGCGACGCGCGCAGTGCGAAGGTGGACGCGAGCGACGCAGCCAGTGTGAGCATCGAGGCGAGCGACGCGAGCGTCGAGACGAGCAACGCGAGCGTGGGGGCAAGCGAAGTTCCGAGCGCGAGCGCGGAAGCAAACGACGCGAGCCTCCAGGCGCCCGACGAGACCTACGCGAGCGTGGAAGCAGGTATCGAGACGCGCGACGACGAGGCGCGCGGCGAAAACCGCGCGAGCGTGGGAGCAAGCGACGCGAGCATCGAAGCGCGCGACGAGACCCACGCGAGCGTCGAGGCGAGCGATGACGACGTGCCGACGCCGCTGCTCTCGCTTCCCGTCACCGAGGCGCCGCGCACCACCACTGCCCCCGCCGTCGTGCGGGGGCTCGACGAGGAAGCCTTCGGAGTCTCGGACGACGAAGAGACGCGCCCGCTCATCCGTGCGCAGTCCCTTCCTCTTTGCAACGGCGAAGACGCGGCAAGCTCGCCTCTCGAAGCGGCCGTGGAGTGCCCGAGCGAGCACGACCACACCGACGCCGAAGCGGCAGAGGCGCCGCCTTCGGAAGACTCGCTCGCAAAATTGCCGCAAAGCGCGCCGGACGTGACTCCCGACGCGCCCGCGGTGCGGCTCGAGGCGAAGCCCGAGCCCGCCCAGGACGCCCCGCAACGGCCGGCTACACCCGAGCCGAAGCCGCGCCTCGAGATCCCACCGCTGTTTCCAGAAGCCGCCGCCACGTGGACCACGTGGATGCGCGAGCTCGAGGGCACGCGCGGCCCGAAGCCGCTCGCGGTGATCGAGCGCACGTTCGTGACGAGCTACGTCCCACTCGCCCACGCGGTCGCCGAAGGCATCGCCGAAGGGCGAGCGGCCGAGGTGCTCGGCGGCTGGTCGAAGAGCTTCGCGCAGAGCTACCGCGAGGCGTTCGAGGCGCTGCGCGTGCGCGGCAAGCGCCCGACGATGGTGCTCGATGCGCCCGACCTCGCGCAGCGCATCGCGCGCCTCCACGGGGCCCGCTCGGTGCAGCTCGTGCTCGTCGATGCCATGCGTTTCGATCTCGGCCTGCGCATCGAGCAGCGCGTGCGCGCGCTCGTGAATCACGGGGCCGTGCTCGCCGAGCGGCTCCTGCTCTGGTCGGCGCTGCCGAGCACGACGGCGGTCCAGATCGATCTCATCGGACGGGGGCCCGCCGGCCTCGCCGAGTCCTCGGGCGATCGCGAGGTCGATACGTTCGTGGCGCGCGGTCGCGCCGCGAGCACTCCCCGTCGCATCAAGACGGGACCCCGCGATTTGCTCAAGCTCGACGTCATCGAAGCGCGGCTCTCGGAGCCGGGCCCGAGCGTCACCGAACGGCTCGATGCGCTGGCGGACGAAGCCGGGTCCGCCCTCGCCGACCCCTTGGGCAAAAAGGCCCCCCGCACGTTGCTCTTCGCCTTCGGCGACCATGGCTTCGTCCTCGACCCGCACGACGGCGGCACCGCGGCAGCGCGCCAAGGCGGCTCGAGCCCCGAAGAGGTCCTCGTGCCCGCGTTCGCCTGGCTCGCGGGCGGCGTGCACTGAACCGAATTCGTCGCCGCACGAGCGCTCTTCTGCGCTCGCTGCGCGCGTCCACGCGACTTTGCTTCCTTAACCGCTTCGGTCTCGACACTTCCCAACGGCTCGGGCCGGGATTTCGGGCTGACGCCGAGGGAAGGGTCGAGACCGAGACGGACTTCCGCCCGAACGACGCACTCCGCATTCACGGCACGTCAGCCGCGCCGAACGCAACGGAACGCCACCGACGACGCGTGCTTCCAGTGACGAGCAGCGCCGAGCACCGTGCCGGCGCGAGCAGGCAACGCCATTCGTTCTTCGGGAGGGCAGCGTGCGAAACGAGACCGGATCGGGCGACCTGCTCGGTGTCCTCGCCTCAGTCCGGATCCGTCGCCGAAGCGCCCGAGGAGGAGGCGTGCTCGCGCTCGAGGTACCGGAACACGGTCCTCGGGTCCACGCCGAGATCGCGGGCGGTTTGCGTGCGGTTGCCGTTGTTGCGCTCGAGCACCTCGAGCACGTAACGGCGCTGGAAGTCTTCCTTCGCCTTCTCGAGCGGCACGATCGCCGTCTGCTCGGGGTCGCCGAGATCGAGATCCTCGGGGCTCAACAGGGTGCGATCGCAGAGCACCAGCGCCTTCTTGATGCGGTTCTCGAGCTGCCGGATGTTGCCGGGCCAGCTGTACTTGCGAATCGCCGTGAGCGCCTGCGGCGAGAAGCCGCGCACCGGGCTGCCGAGCTCTTCCGCGTACTTGCTGAGCAGGGCCTTCGCGATGATGAAGACGTCGTCCCCCCGCTCGCGCAGCGGCGGGAGCCAGAGGTTCACCACGTTGAGGCGATAGTAGAGATCCTCGCGGAACTCGCCCGTCTTGATCATCTCCTCGAGGTTGCGATTCGTCGCGGCGACGATGCGGATGTCGCAGCGCTCCGGGCGATTGTCGCCGACGCGATACACGACTCGCTCCTGCAGCGCGCGCAGGAGCTTCACCTGGAGCTGCGCCGGCAGCTCGCCGACCTCGTCGAGGAACAGCGTTCCGCCGTCCGCGTGCTGGAACTTGCCCGGCCGGCTCGCGACGGCGCCGGTGAAGGCACCCTTCACGTGGCCGAACATTTCACTCTCGATCAGGTTCTCCGGGATCGCGCCGCAGTTCACCGTGACGAAGGGACCGTTGGCGCGATTGGAACGCCGGTGCAGCTCGCGCGCGATGAGCTCCTTGCCCGTCCCGGTCTCGCCGGTGATGAGCACGCTGATGTCCGTCGCCGCGACCTTCTGCAGCTTGCGGAACACCTCCATCATCGACGGACAGGCGCCGATGATTTCTCCGAAGCGCTTGTCGGAGAGCTCGGCCGAGAGCTTCTCCTTGTCCGCGCGGAGCGCGGAAAGCAGCATCGCGTTCTGGAGGATGAGGGACGCCTGGCTGGCGTACACGGTGAGCAGGTCGAGCTTGCTGCGATCGAACAGGTGCTTGATTTCGTCGTTCGCGACGTAGAGGGCTCCCAGGCTCTCGCCCTGGCTCAGCAACGGCACGCACATCACGCTGGAGAGCTTGAGCGCGATGACGCTCTCGCTCTTGCCGAACGTCGTGTCGTTGAGGGCGTCGCTCACGATCACGGGCCGTTTGGTCTCGAGCACCTGCCGCACGATGCTGTCGCTGATGGCACCGGAGGGTTCCTGGATCGCTTCCCGGTGCACGTTGCGCGATGCCCGAACGCGCGGCACGCAGTCGCTGCCCTCCCCCGGATCGACCCACAGCACCACGCCCCGCGCGGCGCCGGTGAGCTCGAGCACGTCATCGAGCAGCGTTTCGAGCAGCTCGTCGCCGCAGCGGTTGGCAAGAGCCGCGCCCTGAAACCCGGG
>QGUH01001176.1 GCA_003242355.1 Pseudomonadota bacterium | reverse complement strand
ACGGCGCGGGTGCAGGGCTCGCAGCCGATCGAGACGAAGCCGCGATCGTGCAGCTCGTTGTACGGCAGATCGTGCTCGCGAATGTGCTTCCACACGTCGGCAAGCGTCGCGCGGGCGAGGGGATTCCACTTCACGAGCGGGCCGTTCGCGCCCGCGTGTCGCGTATCCAATTCCACCACGCGAACGTCGTTGCGCGTCGGGCTCTGATCGCGGCGCTGCCCGCTCATCCAGCTGCGATGACCCGCGAGCGTGCGACCGAGGGGCTCGACCTTGCGAATCGCGCAGCACTCGCTGTGGCCGTCGACGTAGAAGCTGAAGAGCCCCTTTTGGCGCACGAACGGCTCGACGCGCGCAGGATCGGGAAACACCACCTGAATCTCGATCCCGAAGTGTTGGCGGACGCGATCGATGTACCGATACGTTTCCGGGTGGAGCCGGCCCGTGTCGAGCGTGAACACGCTGAAGGGATGTCCGCTCTTCACCGCGAGGTCGATCAACACCACGTCCTCGGCACCGCTGAAGGCGATGGTCAGCTCGCGACCGAAGCGCGCGAGGGCGCGCGCCACGATCTCGGCCGGCTCGGCGCGTTCGAGCTCGAGCGCGAGGCGCTCGACTTCCGCGGCAGTGAGCGCCGCCGTGTCCGCGGAGCCCACGAGGCTCGCCGAAGCGTCGCTCCGCGGCGCGAGGACTTCGCCGATGAGCGCGAGCACGCTCGTGTAGACCCGGCGCGTGCCCTCCCCATCCACCACGAAGAAGGGAGCGTTCGCGACACCGAGCTCCGCCGCGAGCCGCATTCCCGGCGATTGGGGATCGCCCTCGTCGGCGACGACGACTTCGTCGATCCGCTCCCAGAGCCCCCGTCGGCGCAACAAATCTTCGGCCTGGGCGCACTTGCGGCACGGTTCGCCGTTCGCCAGGCGCTTCTTGATCATCGTGATGGCCATCGCACGTCGGCGGCGGCCGGCCCAGCGATCCCGCTGGGGAAAACCGCCTCGCGAATCATGGTGCCAGAGCGTCAGGGTGCAAGCCGCGGCACGGTTTTGCCTAATTTCCTTGCAGATCGAACGAAGCGGTACTAGTTGGCCCGAGCCAGAATGTCGAATCGAGCAGTGTGGAACGTCCGGCTCCGCCACGAGTGGTTGGCCAAGCCGCTCAAGGGCAAGCGACTCAAGAAGCGCAAGCGCGTGCGCATCGGTCTCGAGCAGGCGCTCGAGCGGCGGTCGGGCGCGAGCGCGTCCGAGCCGCAGGCGAGCTGAGGCGCCGCTTCGAGCGCCGGCCACTCGCGGAACGAACGGTCGAGTCGCTCGATCGTTCCGTCGCGTAGTGGTCTGTCGTCGTCACGCGGGCAGCGGCGGTCGCGATACACGCCCGTCAAGCCCGCGACACCGCGGGGCGCCGCCGTGTCCGCCCGGGTTTCGGACCCAGGTTTCGGAAAGGGGTATCTCCCTTCGGGATGGGGTGTCGCACACCCCGTTCGAGGTCTGATAGGGACCCCGTTCGAGGTCGGATAGGGTGGGTGTGGGGGAACCCTCCGCTCGTTCATTTCGGCGAGAACCGAGGTTCGGGTTCTAGAGCGGGATGGGTGTGCGTGCTATGGTCCGGGAGAACGTGCAGCGTGGAGCTTACTCCCGGAATGATCCGGCGGGGGAGCACCCCCGCAGCGGCACCAGGGCAACGAGACCGCGTCCTGGCGGTCTCCCTACGGAAGCGTCCCATACTCCGGACGGCGCCGGTCGAGCCGTGCTCCCGCCTGTCCGTCCGGCAACGGGGCGTCCGGCATTGGCCGGAGGAGGTCGAGTCGATGGCTAGTAGTTGTACCCCAAACCCGGAGGTGGGCCCGAGTTAGTCTCTTGGCTTGGACGCCCCGCG
>QGUH01000194.1 GCA_003242355.1 Pseudomonadota bacterium | reverse complement strand
GTACTACGAGCACTACGAGCTCCGTGTCGCCCGCGTCGAACGCCGCGTCGTGTTCGGCACTCCAGTGCGAGCCCTCCAGCCATAGAACGCTCCCGAGCTTTTCTCCGCCCTTTCGCGCAGAGCTGCCCGACCGTGCCGTATGCGGCGGCTCGGCGCCGACCGTTGGTTTACGAACATCTGATCTCAGGCGAGCGTTGACCTCAGGTGTAGCTCTGAACCTCAGGCGAGCGGTTGGGTCAGCAGCGCAAGGGCCGCGCGAAGCAGCGTTGGTGGGCTGAGTGCTTCGGAGGTTTCGAGCACGCGCCGGACGGCGCCTTTGGATTGTCGCTCCGAGAACCCGAGCTTGCGCAAAGCCCCGAACACTTGCTCACTCGCCGCTATCGCACGAGCCGACGGCGCGGCCGTGTACTTCGTTCCGTCGGCTCGCAAGAATCGAAGCTTCGTCGAGGGGCTCCCTTCGATCGAAAGCTGGCCAGTGTGCACCGCGGTGTGGTGCCCATCGCACAGCGTGACGAGGTTCTCGGGGTCGTGCCCGCCGCCTTCTGCCCGCGGATTCAGGTGATGGACGTCGAGAAAGCCTCCGAAGGTGCAGCCCGGCACGACGCAGCGACCACGATCGCGGTGATGAACGTAGCGCCGCACCGCGGGCGCGATGCTTTGCGTTGCCTTCGGTTGCACGACGAGCGCCGCGGCCGCCGAAAGCTCCGCTCCGGAACGGCAGCGGTTGCCCACGTGGGCGGCGTGCGCTTGAGTGGGTCGCGGTTCGTGGGTGGATGGCCGCGTCATTCGGGTTGGCTTCCCCGTGCCGGGAGCGACCGAATTCGTATTGGCGGCCTCACGATGCACCACGTGGGTCTGTTGCAGGTCGTGAGTGGGGCGCCGTTCGTGAGGCGATGGGGTTGTGGCGTCGCGATGCACCACGTGGGTCTGTTGCCGGTGGTGAGTGGGTTTCCGTTCGTGCTGCAGGTCGTGAGTGGGTCCCGAAGGCCGGTCGCTCGAGCGCCCGTCGCCCGAGGGCATATCGCCCGAGTGCCCACCGCCCGAATGCCCATTGCCCGAGGGCCTATTGCCCGGACGCCCAATGCCAGAGGGCACATCGCCCGAGTGCCCACTGCCCGAATGCCCGCTGCCCGAATGCCCGCTGCCCGAATGCCCGTCGCCGGAGCGCCCGTTGCCCGAGCGCATATCGCGCGAATGTCCACTGCCCGAGCGCACATCGCGTGAATGCCCATTGCCCGAGCGCTCGTTGCCCGAATGCCCGCTGCCCGAATGCCCGCTGCCCGAATGCCCGCTGCCCGAATGCCCGCTGCCCGAATGCCCGTCGCCGGAGCGCCCGTTGCCCGAGCGCATATCGCGCGAATGTCCACTGCCCGAGCGCACATCGCGTGAATGCCCATTGCCCGAGCGCCCGTTGCCCGAATGCCCGCTGCCCGAATGCCCGCTGCCCGAATGCCCGCTGCCCGAATGCCCGCTGCCCGAATGCCCGTCGCCGGAGCGCCCGTTGCCCGAGCGCATATCGCGCGAATGTCCAGTGCCCGAGCGCATATCGCCCGAGCGCATATCGCCCGAACACATATTGCCCGAATGGCCACTGCCCGAGCGCGCATCGCTCGAATGCCCTTCGGCGATACGCCCTTCGGTAGACTCCTCGTCGCCGAAATGCTCTTCGGTGGAACACAGCTCTTCTGACTGGACGCCGTTCTCCTCGACATCGACCCTGGTTACGACGCTCCCGACGAACTGCGCATCACACAGCATCCTTTCGACGACTTCTGGCGGAAGCTCGACGTTCCCCCCGGCGGCGTGCTGCACTCCCCGCTGGCACCGTTCGCAAACGGTGACGGAGATCTGGTACGACGAGCGCCCTGCGTCGGTAGGTCCTTGCAAGATCTCGCGCGCCACTTGCAAGAGGAGCGCATCGTCGTTCATCGGTTCTGCAGAGCGGCGTCGAATCAGCGCCGCAGCCTCGCGAAAGGTCGCGTACGTCTGCGCGCTGACGTCGAAGCGAAGGACATGGCGTCGCGCCTCGGGCCGCCCGGCATCGGAGGGCCGGTCTCCGGGCGCCTTCCCCGACACGAGCCGTTCGATCTGGCGCACGGTTTTGCCTCGTGCAGCCTCGAGCCACTCCCGCTCGGTGGCTGGCGTCGCCACCCGCGCGAGCTCGCGTACGGCGGACCAGCAAAGGGAGCCCTCCTTGAGCGCAGCGCTGAGCTCGGGAAGGTTCTCGAGGGCGATCGCGGTGCGGAGCTTGTCGTCGGTAGTTCGGAAACCGTAGCCGAACAGCTTCTCGACGTATTGCGCGAACGAGGCGTACCCGAGGTGTCGGTGTACCCCGGCACGAAGAGCGCGGAGCATTGCCAACCCTTCGCGCCCGTCGAGCTCCGCACGCTCCTTCGCGATCCGCTCGAGCTCTTCGTGGGCCAAAACCCACTCCTGTACGTGATTCTCGACCCAAACACCCGTTTGCATGCGTCGAGCATACACCCGGGTTTTCCGAGCTCCGTGCTGCCCCATGGACGTCCCTTCAGTGCTCGAGACGGCGCGCGAGTCGTTTTCATTCCGAAAACGCGTCAGCGCGCCAGGGAACCAGCGACAAGGCGCGTTTTCGAACGCACTGCCGAGCGGTCGAGCGTGTGTTCGCGAAAAGCTGTCAAGAGGAATCTGCGCGAACTTCGAGATTTCGGCCGTGCGCGGCGAGCAGCATTGCGTCGTATCGTGCAGGTCGAGAAGAATCCCACGCGTCCCTCGAGACGCGGACGGAACCGAGCGGTGTTGGCCGCAGATGAGGCTTACGCGGGAGCGTCGCGTCCAGAGTTCTGGGATCGAGATTCCGATTCGCGTTTGAGGTTGCAGCTGCCGATACGGCAACTGGTGGCGCTTCGTGTGCCCACGATGGATCAAGTCTCACGTGCCTCGGATCCGGAGCGTACCGCCGCGTGCACCGGATGCGCGTCGTACCCCACGTGCCGGGCGGGTATCACCACGTCCACGATGTCGGCGCCGCGGCGGGGCGCCCACACTGCAGGTCGCTCACGTGGCCGTGGTTCGCCCACGTGGGGGAGCTACACGACTGTCTGACCGCGACGTCCCGACGGACTGGACGTGCCGCCTCGACCGTGCGCGAGCGACAACGAAGGCGGACGCACATGGTGGCTTCGCCGACGTGCAGGGCTACGGCGACCACTCGGGAGCGCCGCCAAGGCCGCACAACGGACTGCACGCGCTGCCGCGACCGTGCGCAACCGGCAAGGAAAGCGCACGCTCGCGGTGGTCCGCCCACGTGAGGGAGCTGCGTGACCACTCGGGCCCGCCGTGGAGACGGCGAAACGGACTGCGTGCGCTGCGCCGACCGCGCGCACCCGACAACGATAGCGTACGCACGCCGTTTGCCGATGTGGGGGAGTTGCGTGACTGCCTGACCGAGGCGACCTCGCGGACTGGACGTGCCGCCTCGACCGTGCCCGAGCGACAACGAAGGCGCACGCACGCGATGGTTCGCTCACGTGCGAGAGCGACGCGCCTATTCGGGCCCGTCGCGGAGTCGGCGAAACGGAACGCGTTCGCTGCCCGCGGACCCGACAACGATAGCGGAACACGTCTTTCGCCCACGTGGTAGAGCAACGCGCCTATTCGGACTCGCCGTCGAGACGGCACAACGGACCTGCGTGCGCTGCCGCGACCATGCGTAACCGACAATGAGAGCGCACGCACGCGGTGGTTCGCTCACGTGCGAGAGCGACGCGCCTATTCGGGCCCGTCGCGGAGTCGGCGAAACGGAACGCGTTCGCTGCCCGCGGACCCGACAACGATAGCGGAACACGTCTTTCGCCCACGTGGTAGAGCAACGCGCCTATTCGGACTCGCCGTCGAGACGGCACAACGGAGGTGGTTCGCCGACGTGGGGGAGCTACGCAACCACTCGGGCCCGTCGCGGAGTCGGCGAAACGGACTGCACGCGCCGCGTCGACCGCGCAACCGACAACGATAGTTACGCACGCCGTGGTTCGCACCACGTGGTGCAGCAGCGCGCCCATTCGGGTCGTTTTGCGTGGTGGAGCAACGCGCCGATTCGCTTTCGAGCTCCGTCGCGCACGTCGTGCCAGCGCCGTTCCAAAACGATCGGAACAACTCGCCGCGAAGTCCGGTTCGCTCCCAAGAGTTCCGAAAGGGCCCTGGCCCCCGTCGCTCCCGACGCAGCTCAGAGCCCCATGTCTGCCCGAATCGCAACGACCATCCGGCAGTGATTCACGAGGTCCTCGTCGGACATGACCTCGCTGGTGTAGTTGAGCCCGTAGGGCCAGAAGTGCGTGCCGTCGGAATTGACCACTGCCGTGGGATCGCCGGTGATGGCGCGGATTTCGTTCGTGGCGATCTCACCGGTGAAGATGCCGTCCTTGACGAACTTGCGGTACTCGTTGCTGCCGACGCCCAAGGTGTGGGCGATCTCGTGCATGGCCGTGATGGGATTCATCGAGGCGGTGGATCCGAAACGAATGGATCCGTTCACGTTGCCGTCCGCCGTGGGCACGCTCGGCTCGTACGAGACGGAGAGGCTCTTTACGATTTCGGTGTGGCAGTTGTAGAAGGCAACGGCCTCGTCCATCGCGCTCTGGATCCGCTCGTAGGCCATCTGCTGCATGGGCGTCGGCGAGGGTGCGCGGTTGAGCGTATAGGTGATGCCGCCCTGCTTCGGGCAGTCCGGATCCGCGCCGGAGCCGCCAGCGTCTCCAGCGGCGCCGCCTTCTCCGAGCGTTCCTGCGGTGCCGCCGAAGTCCGGTGAGCCCGCGGTTCCGCTGCTGCCGCCGCCGTTGCCTGCGATTCCGCCGCTACCGCCATTGCCGCCTGCGATTCCGCCGTTGCCGCCGTTGCCGCCGTTGTTGCCCGCGGTTGCGCCGGCGCCGCCCGATTGCATTCCACCGACGGGCACTCCGCCGGCTCCGCCAGCGCTCGGCGAAAGTCCGCCGGTCGTCGGCGATGCGCCCCCTCCGCTCGCAGCGCCTGCGCCGCTCACGCCGCCGACTGCTGCGCCGGAGCTTCCGCCCGAGCCCGCAGCGGAGAGGCCACCGCTTGCGCCGGGCGCGCCACCATTCAGCGCGGGTGCGGTTTCACCGCTGCCCGACTGCGTTCCGCCACTCGCGGTCGCGCCGGCTGCAGCCCCGCCCCCGCCGCCAGTTTCGACGTACGGCGTGTCGGAGGTGTCGGCCGCGGAACAGGCCCAAGTCGAATGGATGAGAAGGGCGAGGGTCAGACCGCCGAGCTTTCGCCCGGCGCTCGCCAGGGAGCGAGCACAGGCTATCGAACCGAGAGTCACGGAATCTGCACGCCCGCCGCGGTCGTCTGCGCGGCACGGAGCGGCGCCATGGTACCCGTGCTGCACGCGTGGTGGAACGTGCGTTTGCTCTCCGCGTCACGCCGCGCATGGCCCGAATCCGGCGCTCGTCGAGTGACGAGAGAAGTTTCCGCTCACGATTCGATCGGGACAGCCGCCGCCAGCACGAAACTTGCTCTTGTTTGACGGAGCCGATGCGCACCCAAACGCTCGAACCCGCACGCGCGCCGTCCTGGCCTCGCGGGCCGAGGAGGCTCGGCGAACCAGCAGCGCCGCAGGGGCGAGGGGAACGTTGTCGCGCGCCGAACGAGCTCGTTGAAGCGATGGCGACGAAGCGCCACCTCGCCGTGGTGGTCGCGTCGCGCCCCGTGGGCCGCGCGAGCCGTTCGGGCGACGAGCGGCGTCGGACCGCATTGCGGGTCGAGCAAGTGTCTCGAATCACGAGCCCAGCAAGCGTCTCGGATCGAGAATCGAGACGGGCACGGCAGACCGCGGCGAAAAGCAACGAGGCGACGGCGATGAATCCGGAAGGCGCGGGGCAGGGGCCGACGAGTGAGGGCCGGGTCCAAATTGCGCGCTTCCCACGAGCCGCTTCCTACCAGAGCGTCACGCCAGAGCGAGAACGGATATGATCCCGACCGTCACGATGCGTCTCGTTTCCGCGCTGCTCCTCTCGGGCGCGCTCGCGCTCGGCGTGCTCGCTGGCCCTCATTCCGGCTTGTCGTGCGCGAGCGCGTCCGCCGGCGCGGCCGCTCGGGCCCCGGCCGTTCCGTACGAGCCGTCCGAGCCTGAGGTGGTGACGGCCATGCTCCGTATCGCCCAGGTCGGACCGGACGACGTCGTTTACGATCTCGGCTGCGGAGACGGTCGCATCGTGATCGCGGCGGTGAAGGAGCGGGGCGCCCGCGGCGTGTGTGTCGACATCGATCCCGAGCGTATCCGCGAGAGTCGCGAGAACGCGCGGCGCGCGGGCGTGGAAGACAGAATCACCTTCCTCCAGCGAGATCTGTTCGAGACGGACATTCGCGACGCGACGGTCGTGATGCTGTTCCTCTGGCCCGAAGTGAATCTGCGGTTGCGCCCGAAGCTGTTCCGCGAGCTTTCTCCCGGCGCGCGCGTCGTTTCGCACCTGCACGACATGGGAGATTGGCAACCCGAAGCCGTATTGCTCGTTCCGGTCAACGGAGAGACCCACGAGGTGTATCTCTGGAAGATCCGCCGCTGAGCGCGCCCGACGCACACCCCGCGGACGCGCGGACGGGTCGGGGGCACGTGTCGGCTCCCGAAATCACGACCGTCACGCTCCCCCGGGGCCGTCCGTCGCTCGAGGGGAGCCCTCGTGCTACTCCTCGGGCCGATGGGTCGTGCGTTGCGTCGGCAGGGTCATTTCGGCAAGCGCCGATGCGCGATCGCGTTGTTCGCGGCCGCTTGTGGAACGCCGGCGCCTCCTGCCG
>QGUH01000193.1 GCA_003242355.1 Pseudomonadota bacterium | reverse complement strand
GGGAAATGGGGCGGGCCCGCTTTGGGCCCCTGAGCGCGCCTCGTTGAACACGGCTGGGGGACATCGGGCACAAGGGCGCGGAGCTTTTCGATCGCGCGCTCGAAGCCTTGCTCGCGGGGGGCGTCCGCGGGTCGACGAAGCTGCTCGAGGCAGCTCTTTGCAGTGAACGGGTGTAGAGTTCGTCCGCGGACACCGGAGCGCACGATGTTTGGACTCATCGGAAAGTTCAAGGCGGTAGCGGGGCAACGAGAGGCGTTGATCGGGATTCTGCTCGAGAGCATTTACGACATGCCGGGGTGCCTCAGTTACGTCGTCGCGCGCGATCCGAACGACGAAGACGCCGTGTGGATCACCGAGGTGTGGATCGACGAGCAAAGCCACCGCGCCTCGTTGAGCCTCCCCGCCGTCCAGCAGGCGATTTCGCGTGCCAAGCCGCTGATCGCGAGCTTCGGAGAGCACTTCGTCACCGAGCCCGTCGGTGGTCACGGCCTGGCCCGACTCCCGTCCTCCTGATCAAACCCTCCCGGCTTTCGACCGCGCGAAGGTCAGCGCTCGACACCCGCGAACGCGCGGAAGTCAGGACCTGATGCACCCGTCCGGAGCCGCCCTCGGCACGCCATCCCACGGCGTGGAGAGCCGATTCCTGAAGAGGATTTCCAATCGTCGCTGTTCGGAGGGCAACGTTCGAGCCGATCGCCCGTTTGGCTCGGGCTCGCGGCAGGCCTTCTGATCACCACGTCGAAGTGGGAATGAACGCCGCCGCCGCGGGGCGCGGAGCCCTCAGCGACGTTCGAGTGCCACCAGTCGAAGCCGCGGGAATGAACGCGGCCAGTGACCGTGTTCGGGCCGGGCTCCCGTTTCTGATCACGAGCGTTGGAAGCGGGAATCGGAGGCATGCTGATGCACGGGCGAGGTTGGTCGTCGCTTTTCGAACCGGGAGCGGGAATGAATGCTGCGCAGGCGTGTCCGGGGGCGGTCGCCCGCTTTCACCTCCGCATCGTGAGCAGCGGGAATGAACGCTGTGGGAACGTTCGGTAGGTCCCCTACCGTTTCGTCGCGGTACGTGCGGAGGGCTCTTTTCCAATCGTGCCGTGCCGGGCAGAGGAGAACCCGTCTGCCCTTTTCCTCCGGAACGGAGTTGGCGCCCGTTCTCGATTGGCGTCCTTCGGATCGGGAGAGGCGAGTCGCTCGCGACTCGGGGCCGCGCGTGAATGCTCGGAAAGCGTGATTGGTCATTTGTTCATGAAGGGTGCGTTCGCCTGGAGCGTGGGGTGACGATTCGCTGAAAAGCATTGCGTTGGTTTTCTGGCGGGCAGAGGCGCGGTAGGTGCGTTCGACCGAGTTGGGGTGCGCTCCTGTTGCGAATCGACGTCGGGGATTGGAGAGGGTCATGAACAGGAAACGAATTCGCGTGCGTAAGGTAGCGCTGCGATCGCTCGTGCTCGTGACGGCGATGGCCGGGGCGCTTCTCCGCTGCGGGGCGGAGGTGGAAGGCACGGTGGAAACGGGCGACGACGAGATCATCGCCGGCTTTCCGGCGAATGGTCACAAGCTCGACGCCATCGGGACGATCGGCATCGCTTGGGTGGACAGCTGGGACTGAACGACGTGGTTCGAGCCGTATTGCACGGGCACGCTGATCGGCAAGCAAACGGTGCTGACGGCGAAGCACTGTACCGTCACGTTCGAGTGGGACTACGCGTTCGGGTACAAGACGTACTTCGCCGTGGGCGCGGACGCGTTCGCGCCAGATGCGCTGTACGAGGTCGCAGCCGTCGAGGGCGCGCCCGGCAACCACGGCGGCTTGCTCGGCAACGGTCACGACGTTGGAGTCGCCTACCTGTTGGAGCCGGTGTCGGGTATCGAGCCGTTCGCGATCGAGCCGATCACGGACGCGGACGTCGGCAAGGATTTCATCGCGGTCGGCTATGGCGTGCAGGGCAACCGGGAGACGTACGGCACGCGGCGCGCGGGAAAGATGGAGGTTCGCGCGACGAGCGGCTCGTTTTACGCTCCGATTTTCGGGAGCTTCGAGGCCTTCAAGGAGTGGTTCCTCACGGGTGCCGTTCCCTCGCTCGAGGGCGCCGCGCTCGGGTACGTGCCTCCGATTGCGCGCCCGATCGAGCTGCTTTTCCCGAATGGCGCTGCACGAACGGAAGCTTTGGTGGGGTTGGGCTCAGGCGGCGTTGCTCACGGTGGCGGCGGCGAAGGGGGCGTCGCCGAAGGGCCGGCGGGCGCAGGCGGCGACAGTTGGGACGACGAAGACGCGTGGCTGCGCAACATCTACGAGAACACCCTGCTCGATGCGGGCTACGAGGTGCTCATGGGCGGCACCGAAGGGGACGCGCAGATTTGCTATGGCGATTCGGGCGGCCCGCTCCTGAGCACGAAGAAGAACGGAAAGCTCGTGGTGCGCGGGGTTGCGTCCGGCACGCTGAACTCGAATCGCGTCATTTGCGATCTCGCCAGCATACACGCGACGTTCGGGCCCGGTGTGCTCGAGTTCGTCAACGCCGCGCGTCGCTGGAAGGATCCCTGCGAAGGGCTCTCCGTCGAGGGTCAATGCAAGGGGACCGTCGCGCGCCGGTGCACCGCGCCCGACGAAGGGCCGCGCCGCCTCGTCGAGCTCGATTGTTCGCTGCTCGGGCAGGTTTGCGCCCAACAGCCGGACGGAACCGTCGGCTGCAGCGACTGACTGCTCCCGTCGAAAGCGGCGTTCGTCGAAGGGATCGGGGCTCGCGTCGTGGATGCCGGTCAACGGCGCGGGCACCCGCCCGGATTTTCGGGTTTCAGTGTCCGGGAATCGAGGTTCGGGAGGTTGCGGGGCTGACGGCGCCCCACACGCGCTGGCTTCGTGCTGCGATGTTCGCTCGTGCGGCGGGCATTCGGGCACGGAGCACGTCCGGCAGGCTCGCGTCGATCTGGCTCAGCACGTCGGGAGCGACGCCTTCGCAGCTCCAGGCGAAGTGCTCGACGAAGAGCACGAGCTCCTCCTCGGTGGCGACGGGCGGAAGGCCTCCGAATGGACGGAGCAGCGGCACGATTTCGCGCTCCTCGAGCTCGAAATGCGGGTCGAGCAGGGCATCGAGCGCGGCCAGGGCGGCGAGCGCCGGTCCGGTTTCCGGCAGACGCGCGAAGGCCTGGTCGGCCTGCTCGAGCAGTGGTTCGAGGCGACGATGTTCGGCGAGCAACTGCTCGATGACGGAGTCGAGCTCCGGCCGGTGTCGTCGAAGGGCGGGAAACATCCGAGTGTCCTCGGCCTCGTGGTGCCCATGCAAGGTGGCCCGGTAGCGTTGCCACTCTTCCATCAGCAGCGAACGCGGCCGATTTCGGCCACCGAACTACCAATTCGTTCGGCGTGCGATGGTGCTCCGTGCGCGATGGTGCGTTCGCCCCGCGCGAGGTGGCGCGGGGCCACCGGCCGGCATCGAGGTGCGACGGCGAATTTCGGCCGAGCCCGCGAGGAGGCGCCCGAGTACGGTTGCGACGCCTTTGGCGCTCGGCCGACGAACGCGCAGCGGCTCAGGCGAAGAAGTCGGAGAGCGGGCCGCAGTTGGGCTCGATGCCGATGCCGGTGGCGGGGTGACCGAACGCGTTCATGATCGCGGTAAGCAACTTGTTCGAGCTCTGGGCCGTCGAGTTGTTGATGTACTTGCCCACGTTGACGCCCAGGTTCTTCCCGCCGATCACGAGGTATTGCATGTCGCGCGGGCTGTGGTTGTGGTTGGTCCCGCTCTCGACACCCCAGACCATGATCGTGTTGTCGAGCATCGTGCCGTCGCCTTCCTGAATCGAAGCGAGGCGCTTGGCGAGGTAGGCGAGGTGCCCTGCCCAGAAGCGATCGAACTTGATGAAGGCCTGGCGCGTGCTCATGGCGACGCCGCCCACCGACACGGAGTCGTTCGTCTTGCTCACGTGGGCGACGAGGTCGTGCCAGCTCTGGCTGAAACCGAGCAGGCCCTCGTGGTGGCCGCCGGAGAAGCTGAAGCTGTAGTCTGCGACCCGCGTGCGATCGCACGTGAAGGCGTTGACGATGATGTCCGCCTGGATCTGCGCCCAGCGCGTGATGGTAGTCGCGTTGTTGAGGCTGTTGTTGTACCCGCTCGTATCGACTTGTTCGCACACGCCGCCGACGGCGACGGGACCGCCGGCGCCGCCCTCGCCCGTGTCGCCCGGCATGCTCGCGATGCGCTGCTCGAGCTCGAACAGCGCTTCGACGTGGCGCTCGAGCTTTTCGCGCTCGAGCTGCCCGAGCAGGCGTTGCATCGATTTGAGCTCGGCGGTGTTCACTTGGTGAATGCGGCGATTGACCTCGCGGGCGACGTCCGTGGCCGGATTCGGCGTGGTCGGGCTCGGGTTCGGCGCCGGTGCAGGGGCCATGCCGAAGGTGACGCCGCTGAAGATCTCCTTGAACGCCTTGTTCGGATCCGGATTGTGGGCCATGGGCTGCCCAGGGCCGCTGTACGAGATGACGTGGCGCTTGTCGGCGAGCCCGCGATCGGCCGCGCAGAGGTGGATGCTCGCGATGGGCGTGCCCCCGCGAATGTCGGTCTCCTTGAGCAGGATTTGATCGATGGAGGGACCGTTCGCGTGGCGCGTGGAGTCGTTGATGAAGCGCGCTCCCGTGAAGAGCTGCGCCATCCCGGCCTCGTGGTGATTGTCGAACGTCCACGCGTGGTCGAGGCGACGCAAGAAGAGCATGTGGCTCTCGAGCCCCTTGAAATCCGCGAGCGGCTCCTGCAGCTCGAAATTCGAGCCGCTGCCCGTGGGCCACCACTCCGGCGGATGCGAGTCGGGCGTGAACATCAAGACCAGCCGCTTGGGCATCGCGCTCTGCGCCTCGAGCTCGCGCAGGCGCAAGAGCGGCGCGAGGAACACCGCGCCCGCCGTGGTCCGGAGGAGATCTCTGCGAGTGATTTCAAACCGCTTGGGCATGGTCGCGTGCCTGTTGGCTCGGAGGGGTCACCGCACTCGCTCCAGCGTGCTCTCGGAGCTGAGCAGGTTCACGATCAGGTCACCCAGGGTCCCGTTCGCGAGGAGCGCTTCGGTTCCACGCACGACCGGCGGGATGCCGCGGTCGGTTTCGGGTTGGCCGAAGTAAAACCGGAACGCTTGCCGCGCGACACACTCTTTGACCCAAGAGCTCTCGGCGAGGGCCTGGGCGAGATCGACGTAGGAGGCGAAGGGACGATCGACGTCGGTGTCGACCAGCGCGCCGCTCGTGTCGATGGGTTGCGGCCCCGCCGACGGCGCGCTGAACGACGGGCTCCGATACACCTCGGTCGTCCGGCTGCGGCCCGCGCCGTCGAACCCTTCGAGCGCGTAGCCCAAGGGATCGATCTTGTTGTGGCAACTCGAGCATGCCGGCTCCCTCGCGTGCTGGTCGTAGAGCTCGCGCGTCGTTCTCGGCGCCAGCGCCGCTTCGGCCGCTTCGATCGGGGGCGGCGTGAAGTCGTCGGGCAATGCGATGTGCTGACAGAGCAGCTGATCGCGAATGAACAGGCCGCGCAGCGTGGGGGAAGTGAGATACTGCTTCGCCGTCGTCGACAGGAGCGCGCCGAGCGAGAGCAGGCCGATGCGCGGCGCGCCCGCCGCCGCGGAAGGATCGCTGCGGTAGAACGCGTCGAGTGCGGGCGAGGTGCTGCCGACGGGCGCGGTCAGAAGGCCCGCGACGGTGCCCCGGACCCCGCCGTTCGCGGCGAGGAACGCGCGCGCTTCGTCGAGCATCGCGCTCTTCACGTCGGCGAACCCGGGGAACACGTTCTCGAACTTCTCGACGTCGCCGAACCGGTGCAGGCGCAGCCACTCGAGCAAGAACCGAGCGAGCTGCGCGGACGCTTCGGGACGCTCGAGCAGCGCCCGGACGTGCTTTTCGAGCCCCGCGCGGTCCGCCAGCTCGCCGCGCTCGGCCGCGGCGAGCAACGCTTCGTCCGGCGGTCCCCCCGTGACGCTGAAGGCGAGGAGGTTCGCGACCTCGGCGCCGGTCAGCCGGAAACGCGGGTTCGCTTCGTCGGCCGGGGCACCGATTTCGGTGCGGTACAGGAAGAACGGTGAGGTCAGAACGCCGCGCAGGACCGCTCGAAACGGAAGCGCCGCGTCGCCCGAAGTGGCGGCGAGATCGAAGATCTCTGCGTAGCGCGAGAGATCGTCCGCGGTGGGGCCGCGGCGGAAGGCTTTGCGAACCGTCGTGGCGATGAAATCGTCCTTGCAGCTCGTCTCGAGCTTGCCGCACGGCACGAGCGCTCGAAGCTGGGCATCCGTGAGGCGCGTCGTCACGGCTTCTGCCGCCGCCGCGTACTGCATCGCTTGATTGACGCGCACGACGCCGCTGTCGGACATGTTCGCGTACAGGCCCGTGTCGGGGATGGGATCGAGCTCGGAGACGTCCGGCATCACCCCCACGACGGCCTGGACGGCGCGGCCATACTGCTCGGGCGTGAGCAGCCACACGCGTGCGGGCAACTCCGCGGCAGCCGGAGTCGGCGGCGTGTACGGCAACGACGCTTCCGACACCGGGGGCGAGCTCGGCGGAGTGCTCGGTGTGCTCGGATTGCCCGACCCACCGCCCGAGGGCATCGAGGGATTCGGCGTGGTGGAAGGAGGCGTGTTGCCGATGTTCCCCATCCCGCCGCTCTGCCCCGGAAGCCCGCCGACGCCCGCAGCGTCCCCAGGCGCGGGCACCTCGTCGACGGGTCCAGGCGCGCTGGCGACGCCGGTACAGGCGGACGCCGCGGCGAGGAGCACGAACGCCACACTCGTCCGAGCAAGTCCAGAGAGCATGTC
>QGUH01001175.1 GCA_003242355.1 Pseudomonadota bacterium | reverse complement strand
CGGGGCAAATTAAAAAGCGTTTTGTTCCCGGGGGTTCCCCCCGCGAGGAGCTCGTACCCCATCGACGTTTTTTCGGTGGCATTCAGCAGGCCGTATTCCTTGCCGATGTACGCGTCCACGAACTCGTCTGGCCGCGCCATCTCCCACGGCTCGTAATTGATGCCCGTCAGATCCCGCAGGCGCCGCAGCTGCTCGCCCTGCGTGCGCGCGCGCAGGAACGCAAGGGAGCGAATATAGGCGGCGGTGTGGACGTCCTCGATTGCGTGCGCGAGCTCGTGAACGGCCGTGCCGACGTCGTGCGCACTATGCAGGTTTATCGCTTTTCGCACGGGCGAGTAGCCCGCGCGCTGGCCGTTGACGACGATCGGGATACTCCGCGCCGGTCGCGTGACGCGCTTATCGAGCGTCAGCGCGTAGAACCGCTGCGCGCCTTGCGTCGCCGGGAACGACAGCTCGTCGAGCTCGAAGCCGCCCGGTGTGATCGTGCGCGTATGCTCGGAGAGTGCGATACGCGCGCGCCACGCTGGCAGCTGGGCGAAAACCGTGTTGCGGATAGGCCCGTCGGGCAGCCCCTCGAGCACGTTCAGATCGACGTGCTCGAGCAGCGGGTGCCCCGCGTCACGCAGGCGCCGGAGCTCCGCCAGAACTTCCGACGGCGTGCGGTCAAGGCCGCGCTCGAGCATCGCGCGGCCCCATCCCATCGTGGACGCCGCCTTGCCGTAGCCGTTCGGCGCGTACTTCGTGGGCTTGGCGTAGACGCGCGCCCAGTGCGCCGGGCTGTGCTCTTTTGGCCGCCGCTTGCGCTGCGGCTTAGGCTCCTGCGCCTTGCGCTCGAGCTCGGCGACGAGGTCGGCGTCGTGCTTGCTCGGGTCAGGCTTCCACGGCGTGTCGTCATCCGGCAGAACGCCGAAGCCGGGCTGAGGGTCGAGCTCGGGCGGGTCCTCCGTAATGCCGCGGCGCTCGGCCTCCTTCCGTCGCAGTGATCGCACGCTCGTGCGGCAGCGATGATGCGCGGGGAAATAGTGTGTGCGCCACCACGGATGGTCGAGCGGCAGGAGCGTGCCGTCCACAGTCTTGCAGTAATCGGTCGTCGCGAGGTCGAGCACCGCGTCCACGAGGCCGAACGGGCGCCAGCGCTCCGACTCCCGCATTTGCCGCCAGCGCCCCGCGTTGTACGCGCGCTGCACGGCATTGCGGAAAACGGTTTCCGCGTGCGCGTCGTTGGTCAGCTCGGAGCGGACGCGCTTGCGCCACTCCTCGAACGGCTCGCCCGAGTCGATCGCCCGGTTGATCTCGTCGAAGACGCGCTGGATCTGTTTGAGCTGCAGCCCGGCGCCGACCCAGAACGAACGCATGCGCGCGTCGGCGTCGAGGCGCTGCGCATCGACGTCGCTGATCACGACGCGCGCGAGAAACCACGATGCAGCCTCGTCGAACCGCACCGGATCCGCAGTGACCTCCCAAGCCATCACGCATCTCGGTTCACGGCGGTTCGCCCGGCGAGCTCGCCGAGGAGCATGGCGCTCTGGACGAGCCCCGAGAGCTCCTCGGGGCTCATGGTTCGGTAGCGCGCGCGCAGGCGCTCGCGCAGGTCGTCGTAGTCCCTTGCCGCGTCGAGCTCCTCGAGAATGGCGTCGATCGTAGGCTTCAGCGCCTGTTTACCGCGCTCGAGCGAGCGTTCCGTGAGCGCGTCGGCGTACAGCTGGCCCTCGAGAAAACCTCGGGCACGTCCAGTCGGGGTGCCGGACGCGAGACGAAAGCGCCCGTCGGTGCCACCACCGCCACCGCCTTCCTCGACGTCGGCATCATCATCCCCGCCGTCCCCACCGTTCCCGCCCCCGGTCCCATCTCGTCCCCCGCCCGGCAACGC
>QGUH01000192.1 GCA_003242355.1 Pseudomonadota bacterium | reverse complement strand
CACCGAGCCGTGTCAAACCACGCCCCACCTCCGTTCCGTCCGGACCGACCAGGCGCACGGCGTCTCCCGGATTGAACTCGCCGCACACACCGGTGACGCCCACGGGCAGCAAGCTGCTCTTGCCGCCGCGGACCGCCCGAACGGCGCCCTCGTCGAGCAGAAGCGCGCCGCTCGGGCGGAGCGTGAAGGCGATCCAGTGCTTTCGCGCGCGGAGCGCCGTGCCCAGGCGCGGAAACAGCGTGCCGACGTCCTCACCGGCGAACAGCTCCGTCAGCACGCCCGGTCGCGTCGCCGGAGCGATCACCACCATCGCTCCCGATCGCGTCGCTTTGCGGGCCGCATCGATTTTGCTCTGGATGCCGCCGGTTCCCACGCGGGGCCCCGTGGCGCGCACGGTGCCGATGCGTTCTTCGTCGGTCATCACCGGGATGCGGCGACCGCGTTCGTCGAGCACGCCCTCGACGTCGGTGAGCAGAACGAGCGCGTCGGCGCCGACGAGCGGCACCACCATCGCGGCGAGCTGATCGTTGTCGCCGAACTTGATCTCTTCGGTCGAGACCGTGTCGTTCTCGTTGATGATCGGGATGGCTCGCGCTTCGAGCAGCGCGCCGAGCGCGTTGCGTGCGTTGTTGAGCCGCTCGCGGTCGGCGAGGTCGGCGTGCGTGAGCAACACTTGCGCGACCACCAGGCCTTCACTGCCGAACGCCTCGTCGTAGCGGCGCATGAGCACGCTCTGCCCCGCGGCCGCCGCCGCTTGCAGCTTGCCCATTTCCTTCGGCCGCGAGCGGTAGCCGAGGCGCGTGCAGCCGAGCGCGATCGCGCCGCTCGAGACCACGACGATGCCGCGCCGCTCGCGCGAGAGCGCCGCGATTTCGCGAGCGAGCCGTGGGATGAGCTCCGGGTCGTTCGCGAGGGCGCGAGAGCCAATCTTGACGATGATGCGACGAGCCTGGGCGAGCGCCGATCGGGCGGACATTCGGCGCTACTTTCCTTCCGCTCGAAGCACCGGGCAAGGCCGGGCCCGCGATCAGGGCAGCGGCACGAGCTCGACCAAGGGCGCCTCGGCCTCGGCCGCGGCCTCGAAGACGGCTCCGGTAGCGTCCGGAGCGGGCAGCTCGAGCGTGAGGCGCGTCGGGTTCTCCGCGTGAGCGCCGAACAGCCCCGCGAGCGCCGGAACGGGAGCCACGGCCCGCGGCTCGAGCCCGCGCGCGCGCAGCGCCTCCCGAAACTCCGCGCCGCGGCGGATCACGGTCGCGAGCACACGCGCCCCCCCCGCGGGGAGCGTGCCCGGCGCGTAGCGGGCGACCCCGTGGTGGCGATCGAGGACGAGCACGACGTCGGCGCGGTCGAGCAGCGCGCGCTCGCGACCGCTCGGGTCGGCGACGGAGATCACCGCGCGCCGTCCCGCGAGGACCCGCGCGAGCACGGTCTCCACGTACTCCGCGCTCGCGTCGTCGAGCCGCGCGAGCGGCGTTTCGCAGAACAGCACCGCGGGCTCGGCGAGCGTCGCGTGAACGAGCGCGAGCACGCGGCGCTCGACGACGGAGAGCGACTCGAGGCGCCGCGACGCCGCACGATCGAGCTCGTAGCGCGCCAGGAGATCGCCCGCGGCGCGCCGCGCGGCGCGCGCTCCCATGCCGAGCAGCTCCGCGCTTTCGCGCACGTACCGCTCGAGGGTGAACCCTGGGGGTAACGGCGGATCCGCGAACGCGACGCCCACCACGCCGTGGGCGACCGCGCTCTCGAGCGGCGTCCCGAGCACCGTGGCCGAACCGCCCGCGAGGCGCACCTCGCCGACGAGCGCCCGGAACAGGAACCCGAACGCGCCCACGAGCACGACCCGTCGCCCGCTCGCAGAAAGCGAAACCGGCGGCAGCTGGCTCTCGCCCGGCAGCGCGAAGCGAGCATCCAGGAGGGTGAGCAGGGACGCGTCCGAGAGCTCCGCCGTCACGGATCCACGCTCACGATCTCGATGCGGGCGAGCGGCTCGTCGGGAGCGTGCACGGCGAACGGCGCGAGCGCGCGCGCCACGTCGGCGAGCTCGCCGGGCAGGCCCGCAGGCAGCTCCGCGTGCAACCCTTCGATGCCGAGCAGCCGCCCGAGCAGCGTCGTTTCGACGGGCGGCAGCTCGGTGACGGGCGCGTGCATTGGTAGCCCCGCGAGCTCCCGCGCCTTGGCGAGCGCCTGGCGCAGCCCGCCCAGCTCGTCGATGAGCTGGTGCCCGAGCGCCTGCTCCCCGGTGAACACGCGCCCCTGGCCGACCTTGTCGACCTCTTCGACGCTCATCGTGCGACCGAGCGCCTGCGACCGCCCCGTCGCGACGCGCGTGAGGAACTGGCGATAGAGCTTCTGCACCTTGCGCTCGAGCTCGGCCTTCTCCTCGGGAGTGAACGGTCGATAGAGCGCGTCCGCATCGGCGCGCGGCGTGGTCTTGTACGCTTCGATGGTGACGCCGATGCGCCGGAGCAGCTCCGCGACGTCGGCCTTGCCGACGAAGACGCCGATGCTCCCCGTGATGGTGAGCGGATTGGCGTAGATGCGCGTCGCGGGAGCCGCGAGGTAGTACGCCGCGCTCGCCGCGGAGCCGCCCATGCTGACGACCACGGGTTTTACGCGCGCGGTGAGCTCGACCTCGCGAAAGAGCACGTCGGCGGCGAGCGCCGAGCCCCCGCCGGACTCCACGCGCAACACGACGGCGCCGATGGACGGGTCCTCGCGCGCTTTCTTGAGGGACTCGGCGATCGTGTACGAGCCGACGAGCCGCATTCCGAGGAACGGGATCACCGAGCTTCTGCCGTCGACGAGATCGCCGTCCACGTATACGAGCGCGACGCCCCGCGCCCGCCCGAAGTGCCGCGGCGCCGTCCGCGCGCGGTCGTCGTCGATGAGCTTCACGTTCCCGCCGACCAGCTCCGAGACGGCGCGCTCGATCTCGTCGTCGTACGCCAGAGCGTCCACCAGACCCGCGGCCTTCGCTTCCTCCGCCAAGAACGGCCCTTCGGCGATGCGCTTGCGGAGCAGCGCGGGCTCGATGCGCCGCCCGCTCGCGACCGCTGCCGTGAAGAGCCGTTCGTACTGCTTGAGCAGATCGATCTTGTCCTCGCGCGCGACGTCGCTCGCGCCGTCGCGCGTGAATGCTTCGGGCGCGCTCTTGTGCGGACCGCTCCGCACGAACTCCGCCCGGATCCCGAGCTTTTCGAGCAGCGTGCGGTAATAGAAGTAGCGCGCGCGCAGCCCCGCGAAGCGCAGCCCGCCTCCGGGCGAGACGAGGATGCGGTGCGCGGCGGCGCACACGTACAGGCCCGAGCCGTCGCCGCTCTCGAGGTGACAGAGCACGCGCTTGCCGTGGTTGCGCAGGTGGAGAATCGCGTCGCGCAGCTCCTGCGCCCGCGCGAGCGACCCTGCCGGCGAGGAGCGAAGCTCGAACACGACGGCTGCTACCGACGGCTCGTCCTCCGCGATCGACCAGAGCTTGCGCAGGAGCGCCACGTGCTCGCGCGTGCCCGGCGTCTCCTCCAGCCGAAGGCGCAGCGCATGGGCCGGGGGATTCGCTCCGTCCGGCTCGCGGTAGCCCTTGAACGCGACTTCGACCCCGAGGTTCTCGTAGACGTGCGCGGCCGTCCCGCGCCCGAGCCCCGAGCCGAAGACGGGCCCGGCGCCGAGCTCGAACGAGCTCTGCGTCCCGTTCAGGTTCAGGCTCATCGTCACGGCGGCGACGTACGCGCGCTGCCGCGCGTCTTCGAACGGATCGCTCACCGAGGCTTCGCCGCGCAGCCGCCCGAGCCCCGGAACGTCGATGCCCAGCGTCGCGCGCGGAATCCAATAGCCGCCCTCCTCGGCGACGTACTTGCCTTCGAGCCCGAGCTCGACGAGGCGCGTGCCGACGGGACGCACCGCGATGGCGAGATCGTACGACGGCCCGAGCCGATCGCCTCCGTTCGACGTCGGACCGCCGAACGCGTGCACGGCCGCGGACATGCCGAGGTAATCCGACGGGCGCGTGGTGAAGGCGAACGACCACGCATCCGTGCCGCCGACGCGCAGACCATCGGAATACGCATGGGCGTACGACAATCCCAGAGCCGCGCTGCGTCCCGCGCGAAAGGCGAGCGCCGTGGTCAACCACCAGTAATCGGAGCGGAAGCGGGCAAGGCTCGAAGCGAGCGCATCGGGTGGATCGAGGATGTCGACGCGCACGCCGGCCGCCATCGACAGGAACGGAATCGGCAGGCCGAGCCCGATGGCGTGCCCTTGGTACGGCACGCGCGCTCGCTCGTCGAGGTACACGCTCGACCAGCGCAGCTCCGTCGCCGGCAAGAACGCGAGGTTCGCCGGATTGAGCACGATCGCCGTCGTGTCGTCCGTCCCCGCGACGCTCCGCCCGAACGCAGGCAGCTGCGTCGGGCGCGCCACGGGCGTCTGGGCGACGGCGGAAAGCGAGAAAGCGGAAGCCGAAAAGAACCCTGCGGCCCAACCCAGGCCGCGCCACCACCGATTCTTCAAAGCATGCCTCGTGAGCGAGCGACGAGCTCGATCTCGGCCCGGCGCGCCAAAAGCTCGTCCGTATCTTTCACCGGAAGGAATCGCGACGCGGCGCCCGTGCGCGGCACGTGCAAATACCGCGTTTCGAGATGACTCGTGACCTCGTTCACGAGCCGTTCGAACTGCACCACGGGCTTGCCGCCGACCCGCTTTTCGACCCGGAAGAACGTCCACGGAATCGAAAGCTCCGCGAGCGTCCGCGCGTCGAAGTGGAACACGTTCGTATTGAACACCCGCACGCTGCTCGGATCGAAGCTTCGGGGGATCCGGAACTCCTCGAGCACGCACGGCTTGCCGTCCACGCGCACGGGAATGCCGCCGCGATCGGAGCCCACCTTGTCCACGACCTCGCAGGTGACGGGGCGGCCGTGAGCGCAGTGAAACCCGATGATCACCGGGTCGAGCGTGCCGCCGAGGTTGTCGAGGTTCGTCACCATCACCACGCGCCCGCCCCGCTCGACGAACCGGCCGATGAGGCCGCTCCGTTGGAGCGCCTCCGGCAGATCGCCGTGGCCCGAAGCGTGCTCGCTCGGCTGCCCCGCCTCGTCGAAGAACACGTCGCCTTCCGGCGTGAGGCGGAGCGAGAGAAACTGGAGGAAGGTCGCGATACGCTCACCGTCCCGCCGCGCCCCGAGCGCTTGGACGATGCCGGCGTCCGTCGCGGCGCTCGTCATGATCCAGAGCGGCGGCCGTTTGCCGTAGCGTGCCTCGAGCGCGTCCATCTCGCGCAAGCGCAGATCGAGGAAGGTGCGCCCCGGCAAGACCTCGACGAGCGCCTTCACCACGCCGCCCATGCGCGTGGCCATGCCGCCCGCGAGCACCACGAGCGCCACGCGACCCGCCTCGAGCTCCGCGCGTCCGAGCGCCTCGAGCTCCGCATGCTCGCGCGAGCCGGGCGGCGGCAGCGTGGCGACGTCGTCGGGCTCGGGCGGCGTGACCCGTCCGCGAACCACGTTGTCTTCCGGAGCGCCCGAGCGCAGCTGCGCCGAGAGGGCACGAAACCGTTCGGAGTCGAAGCCGGTGCGCTCGAGCCGCTCGCGCACGCCGGCCGGAACCTTGGCGAGGAGATCGTCCGCTGCGTGTGACATCGGCCCGCGTCAGCGTAGCCCATTCGTTCGGGCCACGAACCCGATTTGTCTCGAGCCTTCCCTCCGGACGGCATCGCCCGGGGCGCCGTCGAAATGGCCCCATTGCGCCGGTCCACGCCGCTTCCGCGGGCCGGCGCGGGCGGCAAATGCCACACTCGGACCATGCGCGTTCGTCGGGTCGGCTCCGTCCTTCTCGTGGGCGCCATCCTCTTGGGGCTCGCGCCGGCCATGGGGGCGCGCGCGCCGGTGCTCCACGAGTTCATCGAGCCGCACCCCGACGAGGACCTCGAGCTCGGCGCGACCACACCGGACGGCCGAATGCCGGCAGCCGTACGCACCCCGAGCGGCGTGATCAGCGCGCCCGGGTTCGCCGGACGGAACCCGACGCGCCAGGTCGCCTACGGGGGAAGCTCCACGCCAGACAGCATCGATGCGACGTACCGGATCGATCGCGACACCACGCAGCCCGCGAACGTCGAGTACGACGATCCGTTCACCCCGTCCATCGCGCCGTTCAAACGCCTGTACGCCTTCGACGCCGTCGATTCCGAGCTCGAGCTCGTGGTGCGCGACAAACGCACGCGCCCGGTGTCCGTCGGTGGCTCCCTGCGGCCCGGCGACGATCACTTCTTCGGCGACTTGTTCGTCGATCTCGCGGCGGGCACGCCCGTGCGCATTCCGAGCGTCGGGCCCGGCACCCGCGTGCTCGCCCTGCGCACCGAGCCCGAGGTCGCCCTCGAGGTCGTGCGCGACGGCGCCGAAAACCTGTTCATCGTCGGCCAGGAGCGTCGGCGCGTGCGCTTGATCCTCGAGCTCGCGGCGCCGCGCGCGGCCTTCGGCTCCGAGTTCCCGAACGTCTCGTACGAAGCGCTCGCGCCGCACGTTCCGGAGCTGCCGCCCGAAGCGCGCGCCGTGGTGAACGAGGTGCTCGAGCGGCTCGGCCTCTCGCGCGACATCCCGCCGGCGCGCGCGATCGGGGTGCTCGTCGCGCACTTCCGTTCGTTCGCGCCCTCGAACGACTTGCCGGTCGCGGAGAGCGGCTCCGCGCTCTACCGCGAGCCCGTGCTCTCGAAGAAAGACGCGTGCCGCCACCCCGCGAACGGCTTCGTCCTCACCCCCCCCGGCTCCGCAACCCCCCCCCGTTTGTCGCGAACCGCGCCCCACC
>QGUH01000191.1 GCA_003242355.1 Pseudomonadota bacterium | reverse complement strand
CGGCGGCCTGGGGACGCCGGTTGCCGTCCCCGGATTCGGGGCCGCGTCTGGTGGCTTCCGGGCAGGCGTCCCAGGGGTCGCTGATGTCGATCGCGAGCGAGCTTCTGCTGCCACTGGAGCTGCACGTGCACGACCAGCCGCCCTCGACGGGCATGCAGTACACCTCCACGCTGCCGAAAACGCGCACGGGGTCACCACCGACCGTCGCGTCCATCGCGCATTCGAGCGAGGCGTTGCAGAAGCCCACGTCCGCGAATTGGGATCTCGTGCGACACTCTGGCTCGCCCTCGACCTCGAGCGTATCGACCTCTTGGCACTTCTGGAGCGTGTCGACACAAGTCTCGGTGACCGGCGTGCCGGCCCGCTCGAACCGCAGCGAGCTCTCGTTCCCGCGGCACTCGCAGCGTACGGCATCGCCCGAGGCCGCGGAACAGCTTGCCCATCGCGAATCCGGCGCTATCGCGATCACGCCCTCTCCGATTTCGACGGTCCGTGTGCACAGTTCGTTGACGTCGCAGTAGTCGGGTCCCGAGCTCTGATGCTGGATTTGGCACTCGGGCTCTTCCTCGAAAACGGGGCCTTCTCCCGACGTGCAGATCGAGTGCAAGGTGTCGCAAGCGCCGACGAGGCTGGAAGCCTGGAGTTGGTACTGCCGATACGCCGTGCTGGTCGAACACTGGCAGAACGCGCTACTCGGCGAATCGCGAAAACAGGTCGTGCCTCTGCTTTCGTTCAGCACGGCCGTGACCCCGTTGCCGAGGTCGACCTTGCGGCGACACAAATCGCTTCGCTCGCAGTAGTCGGGCCCGGTGGATTTCGACTGAGTCGAGCACTCCGGGGGATCCTCGAACGAAATGGCCTCGCCTTCCGCGCAAACGTCCCCGATGAGCTGACACGCCGCGAGCCCGGCGGTTCCTTCGACCAGGTAGTCCTGAAAGAAGGTCGGCGCCTGGCAGTTACACGCCAACGCACCGGTGCCGTCGGGCCGGCAGTACGTGAAGAGATACTGGCCATTTTCGCATTTGTGCTCGATTTGGCAGTAGTCCGGGCCCGTCGACTCGGTGACTGGCTCACAGCCTTTCACGGGCTGCGGCATGCTCATCGGCGGTGGGAAAGGCGGCAGCGGAGGCACCGGCGAAGCCCCACCCGTCGCAACCCCACCGGCCTGACCGGCCCCGGCCGACGCACCAGAGCCGCCGGAAGCACTGGTCCCGCCCGCCCCCGCGCCCGGATCTCCAGAATCACCGGCAGCGCCGGGCGCGGTTCCGCCCGAGCCGTCGTCGGCTCCGGCGTCCGCATCGGTCCCCGTGCGTGCGCCGCCGTCGCCGCCAGTCGCTTCCGAGTCGTTGCCCGGACCCTGGGATTCGCCTCCGCAGCCAACCGCAAGGAGCATCAAAATGCCCACCACGCGGCTCGTTCGAAAGCGAATTCCGTTCGTGCTCATCCGCATCGCTGCCTCCGCAAACACAGCGACACGCTACTACAGCGTTCCCGAAGTGACCAGACGGCACGACCCGCACGGCGCAGCCCCTTTCTCGTCGCGCCACCCAAATCCGTTCTGACGAGATGCGCGAGGCGTTTCCCGACTAACCCGACGACGCGCCCCCGATACCGAAGGAGCCGCCAGCGGCGGGCGTTCCCCCCATACCGACGCCACCGCCCGAGGACATGCCATCCGAGACCTGCACGTCGACCACTTCCGGACAGCGCTCGGCCGCTTGCGCGCAAACCGTCCAGGGCCCACCGCCGTCCATCGTGAGAGTGCCGCTGTTCGCCGTGGTTCGGCAGGTACACGCCCCCTGCGACCACCGGAGCGGGCGCGCCGAACCGACACGCCCGCAACGAGAACGACGAACGGTCGGGAACGCGGCGACGCCCCCGAACCACCCCACTTGGTTCCGACGAAACGCCCCCCCTGAGTTGCGACGAGCGCCACACGGCCTCGTCGCGAGTCGGGCGCTTACAGGGCAGGCGCCGCGTAGGCGAGATCGTTGCCCCAGCGGGCCGACACGATGCCGAAGGCGAAGCCGTCGGTGCCGAGCACGGGAGAACCGCTGTCTCCGGGAATCGTGGGCAAGTCGGAGGTGCTGCCTCCCATCGGGTCCACGTCGAGGACGGTTCCCGTGAGAATACCGATGTTCACCGTTCGGAGTGAAATCGCCGTTTCGCCGAGCACGGCGGGGCGCACGGGCAACGTGGCGGGCGCGTCACTGTCGAGCTCGAGCGCGGCGTAGTCGGTGGAGCGCTCGATGTGCAGAACGCGCGCCGTTCCGCGCGGGCCATCGTGGGAGAATTGGAACGAGACCGACTCGACGACGGGAGCGTCGTCGGGAATGGGCACGTAGTTCGGAACGTGCACGTGGCGCAGGCAGTGAGCCGCGGTGAGCAGCAGTCGACTGTCGACGGCGAAGGCCCCACACTCGATGCCCGAGTGGCCGCGAATGCGCGCCGTGGCGCGCGTGTCGAGCGCCGCCCCCGAATACCGCACGACCGGGCTCTGCTCCGTTTCGTGATCACTCGGCGGTGCCCCGCACCCTCCCAGCAGCAGACCGAAAGCGAGCGCCACCACGCCGAGCGGGTTGCCCCAACCCACGGCAGCCACTCGCTCCGTGCCCATCGCCGGGTGTCGTGCACGCTCGGATTCGAGCGCCGTCGATTGCTCGGCGTAAGCTGCATACTCCAATACCGTAGTGTCACTCTCCATCCACACGTACCCTCCGAGCCGGCCTCCTGCGCCGTGCGGTGTTCGACTTCCGCGTTCGGCGGCGCCGGGCCCGCACTCGCCACGAACGGCACGCCGCGCGATCGATTTAAAGGGTGCCTGCGAACTTTTGCTGCGAAGAGAATCCAAGGGTGTGTGCCCTCCTCCGCTGCGCGCGCACGGCCGCCCCCGAAGCGAGAGGAGCTCCGCTGCGCGCTCACGCGCGGAATGGTTCTGCGCCGCGAGTGCAACGCTCGACTCCAACGCACGACGACTTCGGCTCACGCAGAGTCGCCGCGTCGGATCGCGATTCGGCACGGGTGCGCGGCTCGCCGTTCCAATCCAGCTCGTCGGCGAACGACGAATGGGCGAGCGCGCGACCGCTCAGCGCTTCCGTGTCCGAATCACCCGCACGTTTGGCGCGTTTCCTACCCGTTTCTCACTCTGGTACTGGCAGCGCCGCAGCGGCTCCGGCGAGATACGCGACCGAAGGTCGCCGAGCGATCTCCGGAAAGGTCACGACATCCTCCGAACTCCCCATTGCGTGCGCCGCCCGATCTCGTGATCTCGTAATGACCGACTTCTCGGGATCACCGACGTTCTTTGCCATACGAGCCTCGAACGCGACGCCACTCGAATCGTGCAACGTGAGTGCCACGCCGATTGCGCCGCGGAAGGCGGGACCGGAATGGGCTTCTCGCGTGGCGCCCGGCGTCCCTCGTGGCAGCGTGGCCGCGCAGGACGAGCGAGCGCCGCGGAAACCGAGGCGTGGTCGGAGCGCGTATGCTCGCTTCGTGACGAAGCGCAGTGCGGGCCTTTTGATGTATCGCGCGCGGGGAAGCGCGCTCGAGGTGCTCCTCGTTCATCCGGGGGGCCCGTTCTTCCGGAACAAGGACGCGGGCGTCTGGACGATCCCGAAAGGAGAGCCCGAGCCCGGCGAAGACCTCCTCGCCGTCGCCGTCCGCGAGTTCCGGGAAGAGACCGGCTTCGAGCCGACGGGGCCGTATCTCGAGCTCACGCCGGTCAAACAGGCCGGGGGCAAATGGGTGCACGCCTGGGCGTTCGCGGGTGATTGCGACCCGACCCAGATCCGCTCCAACGTGTTCACGATCGAATGGCCGCGCGGATCCGGACGCAAGGCGACCTTCCCCGAGGTCGACCGCGCGGACTTCTTCGACCTTCCGACGGCACGGAAGAAAATCCACCCCGCACAGGCCGCGTTCCTCGACGAGCTCGCGACGCGCCTCGCGCGAACCTAGTGCACCGCTAATGAATTAGCGAACTTTTCGACGGTCAGCACATGCACGGGCACGTGCATCGGGGCCCGCCGAAGCCATCAGTCGACGCTACCGCCGAACGCTTGCGCGTACCTCATTAGCGGTGCACTAGAGCGACAAACGGTTAGGAACGCGCCGAATATGCGGAAAACAGCTTCGGACGGAGTGCCCGCGTGGGGAAGGGCGGCGCGTGCGGCCCCTGCGAAACGCGGCTAGGACGCCGATCGGTCGAACCGATCGGCGTCCTAGCGGGTCGGCGCGCGGGGAAGCTGCAAATCGGAAAGCCAGGGCTGGCCAATCGGGACGAACGGGAATCGAGAGCTCGCCCGTTCTCGTCGGCCTGGCTCAGACTCCGAGTGCCGAATCCGACGTCAGCTCTTTTTTCGTTCGGAGAGAATTCCCGCGTCCCAGACTTCCTTCGGCACGTCGCCCTCTTCGGAGAGCTCGTCGGGGTCGACGGCAGCGATCACCTCGTCGTCGTTCGGCAGATGTGCGACGTTGTTCGAGGCGTCGCTCAAGAGCGGGTCGACCTCCTCGGAGGCCTCGGCGTTCGCTTCTCGAAAGTGCGGATCGGAAACCGGAGGCGCTTCGGTGGCGCGCGTGATCCATTCCGTGCCGATGTCTTCGGGCTCGACGGCGTCGTACGGCTCGTCGGTTTCTCCCTGCTCTTCGAGGAACCCGACGGTTGCTCGCTCCTCGAGCACCGCATCGGGCTCGGAGAACGTCGGATCGACGGCCACGGCGGAGCCCTTCGCCGGGATCTCGACCTTTGCCGACTCCGCGGGCTCGGCAGGGGTTTGCAGGACCGCACCCGTCGTATCCGGCTGGCGCAACTTGTCCTGTTGTAACTGGTCGTCGTACGCCCGGTCCGCCGTGTGCCCGATCGGCACTTCGATCGCGTCCTCGTCGACGAGGGGCTCCCCCGCGGCCTCGTCGTCGGGAGCAATCGCGTGGGGCCCGACCAACGAGCTTACTTCGTGCGGCGACGGCCCCCCGTCGAGATCTTCCGTGGAAGCGAAGAGCACCGCGTCCGAAGCGGACCGCCGCGGCTCGCCGATACTGCCTCTGACGCTGCCATTCGACAAAACCGGCCAGACCGCGCCCACCATCGCCATCACCTCGGCTTCGGTCCGTGCCTTCAGTCCCGAAGGGATCCCGAGTGCATGCTCCACGGTCTCGTCGTGGGCGATGGGATCGAGCTCGAAGCGTGGCCCGCCCTCCGGATCTCGGATCAAGCGCGCAGCGTCGGACCGCCGTGAAGCGGCGAGCATGAAGGCGGCCGCGGCGACGGCACCTCCCGTGAGCAGAGGGATCGCGAAAGTCTTGATGGGCACTCGGGAACTCCTTTCGGCGTTCGGCGCTGCAAGACGTGGGCCACGGTGCACCACCACTGGATTCGGCGTGATTGAGCGTCGTTCCCCAGCGGGTGGTTCCGCGGGCAGCGCTGCACACGCCGCCCTTCCCCGTGGGAAGTGAATTCGGCGCGAACGGGGAAACCACGGCACGAGCCGCAACCCCACGCTCGCGACGACGGCCACTTCGCCACGATCGGTGCGATCCGCTCCGCCCAGTGGCGGAACGGCGCCGCGCTCACGCCGCAAAGGCCGAACGACCGGGCAGCTGGGATCTCGAATGTGAGCGCGAGATCTGGCGGCATGGGGCCTGCTTTGCGACGCTGTGCAAGCTTTCGCAACGCGCCATGCCGCCGAGAGACGTGCATTCGGAGGAGCCGCGCGTGGATCGGCGAGCAGCCCTCCACACCGCGCTCACGTGGGCAGTGCTCGCTCTGTGCGGGCTCGCCCTGTTCGCGCTGCGCCCGCTCTGGGCGCCGCTGTTGCTCGCGGCCTGGAGCGCGCTGCTCGCGCAGCCGCTCCATGCGCGCCTCATGCGCGTCATGGGTCGGAGCCGAGCCGCCGGAATCGTCACGGTGCTGCTCGTCATCGCGGCGCTCACGCCGATCGTCGTCGTCGTGCTGTCGGTCTTCGGAGCGCTGGTCGACATCGCCGAGCGCTTGCGCCTCTCGGAGGGGGAAGACCTTCTTCGCGCGCTGCTCGCGGCCGAGCCCCGGGTGCCCGTCGAGCGTTGGGACCTGGGGCAATTGGCCGAGCTCGCGCGGCGACACGGTTCCGGAGCCGTCCGAGCGGCGAGCACCGTGTTCGGGGCGGCCACGGCGCTCGTGATCGGGTCGTTCGTGTTCGTGTTCGGCTTTTTCACGCTGCTCGTGGACGGGCGGCGCGCTTATCGTTGGTTGCTCGAGCACTCCCCGGTACGCCGCCAGTACATGGTGCGCTTCGCGGATGCGTTCGCCGAGACGGGCCGCGGCCTGTTCATCGGCATGGGCCTCACGGCCCTCGTCCAGGGCGGCTTGGCCACCATCGGCTACCTCTTCGTGGGCGTGCCACAAGCGCTCGTGCTCGGCCTGCTCACGACGCTCGCGTCGTTCATCCCGTCCGTCGGCACGGGGCTCGTTTGGGTGCCCGTCACGATTGCGCTCTTCGCCAGCGGTCGGACGGGCTCGGGAATTGCGCTGTTGGTGGTGGGCGCGGTCGTGTCGCTGATCGACAATTTCGTGCGCCCCTGGCTCTCGCGCTACGGGCAGCTAAGGTTGCCGACCTTCGTCGTGTTCGTGGCCATGCTCGGCGGCATCGGTGCCTTCGGAGCCTGGGGCATTCTGTTGGGTCCCCTGCTCATCCGCCTCGCGCTCGAGGCGCTCGAGATTTGGCGCGAAGAGCACGATCCGAGACTGCTCGTGTAGCGCGGGAAGGCGCTCAGTAACGACGGCGCCAGAGCACGTCCAACGCGGAGGCGCCGCGATCGCCG